>JAUUZM010000279.1 GCA_030589965.1 Bacteroides sp. | reverse complement strand
TGTGAACCCGGAGGAACTCGAATCCCCAACCTCCTGATCCGTAGTCAGGTGCACTATCCAATTATGCTACGGGTCCATAATTTGATGCAAATATATTCAAACTATGGTGATCTGCAAAGCTTTCCCTAATAAAGGGTTTGCTCGCCTGATTATTTCATTAAATTTGATGAATCTGCTCCAAGACCATGGTAAGAAAGCTTAATAAGAAGGAAAGAAGATTGATTGTCAGGATACTTCGCGTGATCCTTATTGCTTTAGGTGGAATCATTGTTTTTCTTCTTCTGTTAACTGCATACCTTTTCATTGATCGCGATAATATCAGCAGACGCCTGTTGCTGAGTACAAATAATTATACGCATGGTGAGCTATATTTTGAGAGTCTCACCTTTAATCCTTTCAGGCAGTTTCCCAGTATCTCCATGCTGATCAGGGAGGTGGAGTTTTATGAGAATCCCATTAATGAAAGGATGCAGAATGAAAAACCCCTTGCATCTTTTGGGAGAATATATGCTGCCCTGAATGTTAAAGAACTTCTGTCAGGACATGTAGATGTCAAAGAAGTGATACTAAACGATGGAAGGATCTTTTTAATCCAGTACCCTGATAGTTCTATGAACCTTTTAAATTCTGTTCAAATGGTTGGCCAGCCAGGATACAGGAGACGGGTGAAGGAAGTGGATTCCCTTCTGCTTTATGAGGCTGTTGGTGATCTTCCGGAAGATACCCTTACCTCCTCAGAATTCAGGCTAAATCTTGATCAGGTATTCTTGAAGAATATAAACTTTGAGTATGAAAATCGTGTTGATAGAAGCTCTGCTTCCATGGATATAAAAAGACTTCGTGCTTCTCTTGAGTATAATAGCCTTGAAATCAGGAGCCAACTCGAGACTGATATAGGAATACATTCACTTTATTTTGAAGGCAATAAGAGAGCAGGCAAATCCGACCTGCAACTGGAAACTTCATTTGCCTTTAACAGGGAGGATCTTTCACTGGACTTAAATCCCAGTTTACTGGTTCTCGATAAGGCAAGTTTGAATATTGAAGGAAACCTGAATTTTATGAATGAGGGTTCAGTTGACCTGGTAATTGACGGATCAGACCAGGATTTAACATTCTTAGCCAACTTTATGAGTAAGGTCGGGTTGAAGAATATTGAGCAGGGGGACTTGTATTTCAGGGGAACTGTAAAAAACAATACACTGAGGGGTTTGCCACAGATTGATGCTTCATTTGGATTGGAAAAAATGAGGATACTTATCCCTCGGACAGCCAAGTATATAAATGATCTGAATCTTTCGGGCCGCTTTAGTACGGGAATTAGGGCTGATCTTTCCGCTGCCTGGCTAAGGCTGGATACCATTTATGGAGAATTGCCGGATGGTTTTCTGAACGGGAAGCTATCAGCCAGGAACCTCAAGTCTCCGGAGATGGATCTTAATTGGCATTTGAAAGCAAATTTTTCCGGTTTTGACCAGGTATTTGAATTACCCTTTATGGATTCGCTTGAAGGTGTAATTGATATGATGGTCTTTGTGGAGGGAGGTAAATACCACCCAGATTCAGGATTGATATCCACTGATTATTTTGAAGCAAAACTGGATTTCGAAGATGGCTCCGTTAATTTCCCAGGTATTATGTCGATTGAATCAATCAATGGGAGGATACATCATAAAGATAAAATTACCAGTTTCCATGATTTTAGTGCTGATATTGATGATTCTGATTTCTTTATAAATGGAAATGTCAGAAACACTTTTTATATACCTTTCAAGGTGGATACTATTGTGACTGCCGATCTTGAGATCAGGTGCGAAATGTTTGACCTGCCAGGCTTCCTGGACTTCGTCCCGGTTTTCCCGGATGCGTTTCCTTACCGGATAAAGGACGTGGACCTGGGAGTCTCTATTACCACATCCACGAGGCGATTTCTGGATATGCAGCCAAATCCTTCCATGACCTTTGATATAAAGCACCTTTCAGCTGAGATTGAAGATCTGTTGCCTCCATTAGTCATTAGCCAGGGATTATTTGATCTTCATCACATAAACGAGAGGCCGTATCTAAATTTTGAAGATTTTAAAATCAATATAGTTGATTCTGATCTTGATGTTGATCTGGAGTTTAATTCCCCTGTTAAAAGACGTAATAGATTAACAATGAATGTCGGTATTGAAAATTTCAACCCGGGCAAGCTGATCTGGAGCGGAGATTCTGATACCATCCCGGAATTCCTGGACGGTATACTGGCCGGGTCTTTCTGGCTTGACCTTCATTTTCCACATGACAGCACTCAAACGCTCAAGAAGATTGATCTGAGAGAGGCGGACCTCCTGTTTATGAATGCCAGTGATACGGTTCAAACCACTGATCTTCATATTCTGGCGGAAGATATTTATATAGATTCAGAGAAGGATTCTAATCCTTTTGCAAACATGACTGCGGATATGACCATGGGATCGGATAAATCAGGTTTGAATTCACGTAGCTGGATTGGGTATGATTTTGATGTTCAGGCCCGGGATGGAATATACACTGTGATTCCAGAACAATCAAGGCTTTTCGGAAAAAAGGGAGAGGGTGTCTATATTCTTGATCCGTTTTCGGAAACTCCAAATTACCAGATTAAATATCGGATTGACCAATATAAGGTGCAGGATCTCATGGCTCATTTTATGAAAGACAGTCTGATACTGGGGAATATGGATTTAAGTATGGATGTTTCACTGGACATCCTGAAGGACCAGCACATTTTATCAGGGTTGAACGGGGAAATCCTTTTGAAGGGGAATGATCTTACCCTGTATGGAATTGAAATTGATAAGCTAATCCGGAAGTTTGAGAAAAGCCAAAATTTTAATCTGGTAGACCTGGGGGCGGTGATGTTTCTCGGACCGGCTGGACTGGCAATCAGTAAGGGAGGATCCTATGCAAATATTCTGGTTACTGATTACAGCTCAAATTCGCAAATAAGTAAACTTGTATCGGAACTCAGGGTTGAGAATGGAAGAGTTCTGCTGAAGGACCTTGCATTCAGTACGGAAGAGAACAGGGTGGCGGCAAAGGGCTGGATTGACCTGCCAAAAGACAGCCTGGATGCAGTTTTTGCGATCGTAGATCAGAATGGGTGCAGCATAATTGAACAACAGATAAACGGCTCTCTGAAGGAACCCGAAAAGAGCAGTATTCGGTTCCTTGAAACCATTCTGGCTCCCCTTACAAATCTTTGGCAGTCAGCAATCGGAAAAGATTGTGAGGTCTTTTATGAGGGTGAGGTGTCACATCCGGAGAGTAAGTAGTAATCACGATTTATTTAGTTACGTGTTAATGTGTTGATCAGAAATTCATATTTTTATTTTCAAAACCCAATGTTATGAAAAAAGTATTGCGCATTCTCCTGATATTGATACTCGTTATTCTGTGCATCCTGGTGGCTACCCCCTTGCTTTTCAAGAAACAATTACTTGAGAAGGCAAAGGAGGTAGCTAATACATCCGTCAATGCCAAAATTGACTTTGATGATTTCAGGCTAAGCTTTTTTAGGGATTTCCCGAGATTAACTGCCTCTGTTACAAGTGTCTCAGTTGTAGGTGTTGAGGTGTTCGAAGGGGACACCCTGCTCGCTTTTAACGAGTTTAGTGCAACTGTCAATCTTTTAAGCCTGGTCAGGAAGGAGTCCATAAAGGTCAGGGGCATTTTGCTGGATCAGCCCAGGATATCCGGGATCATTCTGGAGGATGGCCTGGCTAACTGGGATATTGCCAGGGAGTCTGAGGGAGGTAAAGAAGAAAAGGTTGACACGAGCAGCGGGGACTCACCTGATCTGAATGTTGCCCTGAAGATATTTGAAATCAGGAATGCCAGGATATCCTATGATGACAGGAGTTCAGCCATGAAGGCCTCACTGGATGGATTTAATTTTAAACTCTCTGGTGATCTTGGACTGGAACATACGGCCCTGCAGTTAGAATCGAGTGCAGAAAGCGTTAATCTGTTGATGGGAGGGGTGAGGCTGGTAAAAAATGCTGTCCTGAATGTACTGATCAACCTGGATGCGGATATGGTAAATTCTGTTTTTACCCTGCAGGATAACTCCTTTGCAATCAATGAACTGGTACTTCTGCTGGAGGGGATGGTAAGCATGCCTGAAGACGGGGATATGTCTATCGACCTGGCATTTGCCACTAAAGAGACCAGTTTTAAAAGCCTGCTCTCCATGGTTCCTGCCGTTTACATGAAAGATTTTGAGGATGTTGAGACTGAAGGACAAATCGCTCTTTCCGGAACCATTAAAGGATCCATGACTGATGACCATACACCCTCAGCAGATATATCTCTGAAGGTGGATAAGGCTCGCTTCGCTTATCCTGACCTCCCAAAATCGGCAGAGAATATAAAGATCGATGTGGATGTGCATTTCGATGGAATACAGAATGATAACTCCGTTATTGATATAAATACTTTCCATGTGGAGTTAGGAGAGAATCCGGTGGACCTGGAGGCGCATGTGATCACACCGATCAGTGATCCCCAGGTGAATGCAATACTGAAAGCCAATATTGATTTTGCCAGTCTGAGTGATGTGATTCCCATGGATGATGTAAGCCTGAATGGTATTCTGGATGCCAGGCTGGATGTCATGGGGAAGATGTCCAGTATCGAGAATG
>JAUUZM010000002.1 GCA_030589965.1 Bacteroides sp. | reverse complement strand
CCTCTTTCTCCGCAAAACTCCAAGGGGTTGTCTCATTTGCAGACAACCCCTTCATATATCTATGGATTGATCCCTCCCCAGCTATCCTATATTTGAAATCACCTTGTTATAAGCGAAAAATCACTAAATTTAGTATCCCAAACCCCTCGTGTGTTCCACTATCAAAGAAAGGAATATGCGACCTTATTCAGGTAAACCATGAAAAAACTGAAAATTTCGGCAAAAATGTTGCTGATCATTTTCCCCCTTATTTTTCTAAACTCTTGTGAAAACAATCCGGAAGACAATACTTTTATTAAGGAACAGATTAAAGGGTACGTACAAAAAGGTCCCTACCTGATCGGTACATCAATAAGCCTCTCGGAATTGAAATCCGATCTTTCACAGACTGGAAAAGTATTCACAACCGACATCAAGAACAACCAGGGAGCTTTTGAGATCCGTAATATTGAACTTTCTTCCGGCTTTGTCGAGATTACCGCTGATGGTTTTTACTTTAATGAACTAATTGGGGAAAATTCTTCTGCACAACTTACACTTTCAGCAGTTTCTGATATCCGGGACAAGTCCACCCTGAACGTAAATATCCTGGCTCATCTGGAAAAAGACCGTCTGCTTAAACTGGTATCGGAGGGAGCATCCTTTTTGGATGCAAAAACTCAGGCACAGGAGGAAATCCTGAAAGTATTCCTCATCGCAAAAAGCGATATTACGGAATCCGAATTATTGAATATATCTGAGGATGGAGATAATAATGCTATACTCCTTGCAGTCTCTGTCATATTGCAGGGACACCTATCAGTGGCGGACATGTCCGAATTGATTGGTAAACTAAACTCGGACCTTGTGGAGGACGGTATCCTGGATGATCCATCGATCGGAACAGCTCTTATCAATAATGCAAGACTGGCTGATCTTCAATCAGTCAGAACAAACCTTGAAAACCGGTATAAGGAATTGGATCTTGATGTTTCCATCCCGGAATTTGAAAAATATATAGAATATTTTATCGAGAACAGCGAGTACGAGTTTGACCATTTCCCTGTATACCCCGAAACAAGCGATTATGGAATTAATATACTCCACCTGGAAAGGGATTCCTTTCCTATGTCAAATGGACTAAGCCTGGCTGCGGAGTTGCCCGAAGGAACGTCCCTCCGGATAGTATTAAAAGGTGGCATGTGGTGGTACCGATTTGCTCCTGAAGGACCAAAAAACTGGGAGATCAGCAGATATAACGAAAGTAGCCGGCAGCAGGAATTTACAGCGAGCAGTCCGGGGGGAAACTCTGACGTAAGCCTGGAATTTGAAGTACAAACAGGAATACAGAAGAATTATACCATTGAGTACTATGAAAACGGCGCAGAGCTTCCTACAAGAATTCGGGAAATCACTATTGGAACGGAGGGACCTCAACAGGGTATTAATGATGCCAGTTATCCAAAAGATGGACAATTTGGTCCCAATATCTTAGCTATGGAGTATGATACCTTGTCCCTTCAGACAGGCATAAAATACAGCCTCGCCGTAGACTTCCCTAAGTATGATGAGCCGCGTATATCCTACCAATTTAACTTCAACGAAGCAGGTATATACTCTGTAGATCCAGGAGATATTATTCTATGGGACATTACCCAGGATAGTACCAATCTTAAAATATCCGGAAGAAACAAGGATATGAAAGCAGATATGTCCATCCTCTTCACCAGGCCCGGCATATTTGATCTGGAAGGTGAAGGAATCAGTAAAATCGGAAGGATTTATTGATGAAGCAGTGAATCCGGGTCTTCCAGATCAGATAAGATTGAAATTCTGGTATTCGAACAGGCGCTTTCCGGTTTTTTGCTCTATCCAGTAAAGGAGGCGGTCTGAGGTCTTGAAGCTTTTTTTGTTTTCATCAAGATCAATTTTCCAGTTGAGTTTTTTGATCCTGTCCTGCATGACCCTGGGATGGGAATCCTGAAATCGGCTGATTGAATCTACGGAGGAGTAATCGTATAGTTGTGTGTGATTAACTTTACGGTCGACCCACTCATCACTATGGTAAAACTTGTTAAAATTGACGTGTTTCTGCTGCATGATTTCAGGGGGACGGACCCAGCCATAATGGTACATGCATGCCCTGGCCGGTTTCACGTTGAGTTTGCGGTTTTCGATACGGAAGCCCTGAGCATCCTTGTATGAGCGAATTCTTTTATCATTCCTCACAATCCTGATCTCATGCCTGTACCAGGAACGTGAATCGGCATTATAATCATAACTGCCGAAAAAATGAAGGTATTCGAAAAGCAGGCCTTCTACCTCCGGGTGATCCCGCCATTCCTCCATGGAGGCTAGTATAGGTGCATGGTATTTCTCATGAATTACCTCATCGGCCTGTATGTAAAAAGCCCACTCGTAATCTTCGGGGATATGATCGAATGCTTTATTGGTTTCCCTGGATAATACTTCCCCGTTTTTGCGGGTGGACTGGTCCCATGTACTTTCAATGATCTCTATCTTATCAGATGGGATTGATTTAATCAGGTCCATAGTACCATCCTCAGAATCGCCCACGCTCATAATAAACTTGTCACAAACAGGGAGAATGGATTGAACTGCCTCAACCACAGGGTAGGAAAACTTCTCTGCATTACGTACAAAACTGAATCCGCAAACCTTCGTCATCACCAGGAATTAATAATTTCGTTCAAAAAAACTTTCCTAAACCATTTGGAGCATATGGTACTTCGCATACAGGCCTTTCTTCCTGATTAGTTCATCATGCGTTCCCCGCTCCTCAATTCTACCCTCCTCTATTACAATGATCTCGTCGGCATATTTTACCGTTGAGAGTCTGTGTGCAATTACGATGGACGTCCTGTTCTTCATCAGATTCTCAATCGCTTCCTGCACATACTTCTCAGACTCTGTATCGAGCGAAGAGGTTGCTTCATCAAGTATTAAAATAGGTGGGTTTTTCAGCAGGGCTCGTGCTATGCTTATTCGTTGTCGTTGACCGCCCGACAACTTGGATCCGGCATCACCAACGCTGGTTTGATACCCATTAACAGTCTCCATAATAAAATCGTGAGCATTGGCAATCTTAGCTGCTGCAATCACTTCTTCTTCCGGAACATCATCCAATCCAAAGGCAATATTATTAAAAAAACTGTCATTAAATAGGATGGATTGCTGGCTGACAATTCCCATGAGATTCCTCAAATCAGCTATTTTAAATTTATTGATCTCCTCACCGTTTATCAGGACACTTCCGGTCTTAGGATCTATAAATCTGGGCAGTAGGTCAACCAGGGTGGATTTTCCGGATCCGGATTTCCCGACGATAGCAATGGTTTGGCCTTTCCTTATTTTCAGGTCAATATTTTGAAGTACCAGCTCGGTATTATAGGCAAATGATACATCCCTGTACTCTACTTCTGTATCAAAATCCCTGACTGGCCGAGAATTCACTGCATCCTTAATCTTTACCTCTGTTTCAAGAATATCTTCCACCCTTTCGAAAGCAGCCATTCCCTTCTGGATATTATAATAGCCGGTAGAAAAGGCTTTCGCCGGAGTTATTATCTGGGAGAATACGATGAGATAAGCGATAAAGGATCCCGGATCAAGTGCAGAGTTCTCGTTCAGAACTAATCTTCCTCCCAAATACATTAATACCATCATTACCAGGGTACCCATGAACTCACTCATGGGGGAAGCCAGGAATCTTCTCCTGTGTACCCTGGAAAGGGTATCCGAGAAGTTCTGGTTTAACTCGGTGAATTTCCGGGTCATTTTTCGCTCACCGTTAAAGGCTTTTACTATACGCATCCCTGAAAGGGTCTCCTCCAGTATGGAAAGCAATGTTCCCTGCTGGGTCTGAAGCTTCATGGAATGTTTTCGGAGATTTTTACCTATCCTGCCAATGAGGAGTCCCGAGAAAGGGAGAAGCACCAGAGCAATGAGTGTCAGCTGGTAGTTAATAACAAACATGGAAATGAGAAAAACAATGATGGTTATCGGATCACGGAATACCATCTCCAGGGAGCTCATAACTGAAAGCTCTATTTCATTGACATCCATCCCCACCCTTGCCATAATATCTCCTTTCCGGGAATTTGAAAAGTAGGACATGGGAAGCCTCAGTGTTTTACTGTAGACCTTGTTGCGGATATCCTTAACGGTCCCTACCCTGACCGGGGTGATGAAATAATTTGCCAGGAATTTAAATCCCGTTTTCAGCAGGGCCATTATGACGACCATGACAGATACTATCATAAGCGCAGGACCATCACCATTCTCGCTTATCACCTTGCTGAGGAAATAATTGAAATTATGCTGGATGGCCTCCATATTAAATGCAAAAGGCATGGATTCATATACAAGTTCCTGACGCTTGAAAAGAATGTTGAGAAACGGAATGGCCATTACGAAAGAAAACAATGCGAAAAATGCTGAAAGCACATTGAATACTATATTCAATAGGGCAAAGACCCAATAAGGTTTTATGTAGCCAATGATGACTTTAAATCTATTCATAAGATGGTCTCGATCCGAAGATTAGTTTGCCTGGATGCCGGTGTAGTTTTCAGGTGATATCCTTTTCATCTCTTCAATTACATCCTTATCTAAATCTAACGAATCTATGAAGGTATGTATTATCTCACGGCTTATGATTTTATTGCATCGCGTCAGATCTTTAAGGGCCTCGTATGGTTTGGGGTACCCCTCCCTGCGCAAAATGGTCTGTATCGCTTCTGTGACAACGGCCCAATTCTGGTTCAGATCCTCTCTCATCTTATCCTCATTAATGATGAGTTTCCCCATACCTTTCTGAAGTGATTTCATGGCAATGACCGTATGGGCCAAAGGCACACCTATGTTCCGAAGTACTGTAGAATCAGTCAGATCCCTCTGAAGCCTTGATACCGGCAGTTTGCTACTCAGGTGTTCATAGAGTGCATTGGCGACTCCCAGGTTACCTTCAGCATTTTCAAAGTCAATAGGATTTACCTTATGCGGCATAACAGATGATCCCACCTCCCCTTTTTTAATCTTTTGCTTAAAATATTCAGATGAGATATAGGACCAGATATCTCTGGACAGATCCAGTAATACCGTATTGATCCTTTTCAGGTTATCAAAAAGGGCCGCTAATTCATCGTAATGTTCAATCTGAGTAGTGCACTGCTGACGCAGGAGCCCGAGTTTCTCACTCACAAACCGATCCGCAAAAAGTAACCAGTCCACCGCGGGATATGCCACATGGTGGGCATTGAAATTTCCCGTAGCACCTCCAAACTTCCCCATATAGGGAATTTCCCGCAAGGATGCTTGCTGGATTTCAAGTCTCTGCAGGAACACCCTCATTTCCTTGCCCATTATTGTCGGAGATGCAGGTTGCCCATGTGTTTTACCCAGCATAGGCATGCTGGCCCATTCCTCGCAGCGCTCACGAAGCATTCCAAGTAAATCTCCCAGCACAGGGTAATATACCTTAGCCATGGCATCTTTCAGAGAAAGTGGTGTGGCTGTATTATTAATATCCTGTGATGTCAGTCCGAAATGGATAAATTCCTTCTGCTTCTCCAGTCCGAGCTCATCAAATTTTTCCTTGACAAAGTACTCTACAGCCTTTACATCATGGTTGGTAATTTTTTCATGAGCCTTGACCTGACCGGCATCAGCTACAGAAAACTCCGTATAAATCGCCCTCAATTTTTCAAAAATACCCGCATCCACTCCACCCAGCTGAGGCAAAGGCAGTTCACACAGGGCTATGAAGTATTCAACTTCCACAAAAACCCGGTATCGGATCAGTCCGAATTCAGAAAAGAAGGGAGCCAGCTCTTCGACTTTTGAACGATATCTCCCGTCAATGGGTGAAATGGCTGAGAGTTCAGAAATTTTCATGTCATATCAGTTTAGAACTGCAAAGTTAGAAGTTTTTTATTTTGTATTTTTAAACCATGCAAAGAAAGCTCATCTATTTTTTAATCCTGACTGCCCTGTTCGGTTTGTCAGCACAACCTGCCGCTGAAGAAGAACAGCTGAAAAAATTCAAGGTTTATACCTTCGAAATTGTTGAAAATATTGCACCCCCGGCCTGGAGACTCACACAGAAGGCATTTGAGGAAGCAAATAACCTGGACGCCGACCTCATCCTGATCCGGATGAATACGTATGGGGGAGCGCTGAATACTGCCGATTCCATGCGGACCATAATCCTGAACAGTGATATCCCGGTCTGGGTTTTTATAGATAATAATGCCGCATCCGCGGGAGCCCTGATCTCCATTGCCTGTGACAGTATCTATATGCGCCCGGGGGGCAGCATCGGAGCAGCGACTGTGGTGGATCAGCAAGGAGCAGTGGTTCCGGATAAATACCAGTCTTTTATGCGGTCCATGATGAGGGCCACTGCCGAATCACATGGCAAGGACACCATCATTACCGGAAACGACACCATCATTGAATGGCACAGGGATCCCAGTGTTGCTGAAGCAATGGTGGATCCTTCATTGTATGTTGAAGGGATCTCGGATACCGGGAAAGTCCTGACCTTTACTGCCGAAGAAGCTATCAGGCATGGGTATTGTGAGGGACTGGCAGAAGATCTTGAGGAGGTCCTCTCAATGGCAACAATCTCAAACTACGATATTGTGAGACATAAATCCACTACCCTTGATAAAATCATTGGACTGTTGCTGAGTCCTGTTGTCAGCAGTATCCTGATAATGATACTGGTGGGTGGCATCTACTTCGAACTTCAGTCCCCCGGCATAGGCTTCCCAATAGCAGCCTCCGCCATCGCCGCTGTCCTTTATTTCGCGCCCCTGTATCTCGAGGGACTTGCGCAAAACTGGGAGATGGTGATGTTTGCAGTCGGACTCATACTAATAATCGTAGAGTTAGTTGCCATTCCCGGATTCGGCATTGCCGGAATACCGGGAATATTGCTGGTTATAACCGGACTCACCCTGGCTATGGTAGATAATTTTGTTTTTGAACTTGAATGGAATATTGCCTTCGCTGAGGTGATTAAAAAATTCTTTATTGTAATTAGTTCCATGTTCGCCTCCCTGGTTATCTCCCTTTACCTGGGAAAACAATTGTTTACCAACAAGGCCTTTGCAGGGATGGCACTGGACAAAGAACTGGATGTGGATGACGGCTTCCTGGGTGTTGGCAGTGAAGAAAAAGATCTGATCGGAAAAACAGGCCTGGCAGAATCCGTTCTGAGACCCTCGGGGAAAGTACTGATTGATGATGAGATCTATGATGCCGTATCTGATTACGGATATATCAATAAGGATGAGAAGGTGAAAGTTCTCAGGTACATGCATGGACAACTCTACGTAGTTAAGGATGAAGGCAAAACCCAGAATTAATACCCGGGACTATAGCCCTGCCGATTACCCCTCACTCTTTGAAGTATGGACTCAATGTGATCTGACCCAACCCGAAAGAGAAGATAGTCCGGAGATAATTGAAAGATGCAATAAACCTGGTGGCCGACTGCTTGTAATGGAGGACATAGAAAACAATTATATGAGAAACTGGAGTTTTTAGCCTTCAGAGACTATGATATATAGACTTTATACCATATCATTTATACTATTACTTCTCCCCCTGATTAACCTCCATTCACAGGATATCTATAAATTCAATGGATGGAATGATTCCATTGTTATGTTGGCCCATACCGGGATGGATTCAGATTTTCTCAGCAGGGATGAAAAAAAAGTAATCCTCCTTCAAAATCTTGCAAGAATGGATGGCCCCCGATTCGCAGAAACATTCCTGAAACAATATATTATTCTGAAGGATTTGAAGAGTAATAAATATATCAAATCACTCCACCAGGACCTCCAGAGGGTGAAGGATCTGCCTATGCTGATCCCCGAAAAAGATCTCTATAATGCGGCAAGGGGCCATGCCACCAAGTCCGGAGTCAAGGGAACAGAGGGACATAAAGGTTTTAAAGCCAGGTATTCTCCCCTGATGGAAAATTACATAGAGATTGGTGAAAATATCTATTACGGTGATTACACACCGGAAGAGATTGTTCTTCAACTGCTTATTGATAAGGGAATAGAAGATCTGGGACACCGGGAAAATATCCTGAATCCAAGATTCAATGCCATAGGATTATCCATAAAACCACATAAAAATTATAAGTATAATTGTGTAGTGAGTTTCGGACTGCTTCCGCGCTCCTATAAAGACTACATCCAATAAAACCCCATGAGCCCATTAAAACTTAGGCACGAACGATCTCATACCAAGGTTGTTGCCACACTCGGCCCGGCTTCTGCACCAAAGGAAGTTCTCGAAGGATTATTTGAAGAAGGCATAGATGTCTGCCGCCTGAATTTCTCCCATGGCAGTCATGAAGATCATCTGAAGATGATAAATCTTATCAAGGAGATCAATGAGGAAAACGGTTGCGATGTTGCCATACTCGCTGATCTTCAGGGACCAAAACTCAGGGTTGGAGTTATGGAGGAAGGTACCGAATTACAAAATGGTCAGGAATTCAAACTGCTTAATAAACCCCTTACGGGAAACGAAAAACGGGCCTACCTTAGCTATGCCCCTCTGGCCAAGGACGTGGTATTGGGGGAACAGATCCTGGTTGACGATGGTAAGATTTGTCTTGAAGTGATTGCTACGAACGGAAAAGATGAGGTCACAACAAAGGTTATCAGCGGGGGTGTCCTCTCTTCAAATAAAGGAGTAAACCTTCCACAGACTAAGGTCTCTTTACCCAGCCTGACTGAAAAAGACATTACAGATGCGAACTTTGCCCTCGAACATGGGATAGACTGGATAGCCCTTTCATTTGTTCGTGGAGTCACCGATATCCTTGAATTAAAGGAGCTGATCAAACATAGTAAAAGACCCCTTGCCCGGGTGATTGCAAAAATAGAGAAACCTGAAGCGCTGACGGAAATAGACCAGATTATTGACATGTCCGACGGCATCATGGTGGCCCGTGGAGACCTGGGAGTGGAAGTTCCATTTGACGAGGTACCCCTCATCCAGAAAAATCTGGTAAGCAAATGCATCAGTCGAAGCAAACCGGTAATCATTGCCACCCAGATGATGGAAAGTATGATCACCAATTTCAGACCTACCCGGGCAGAAGCCAATGATGTAGGCAATGCCGTTCTGGATGGGGCGGATGCTCTTATGCTCAGCGGAGAAACCTCAGTAGGCAAGTACCCCGTAGGAGTGGTTAACAGTATGCAAAGAATCATTGATACCACCGAAAAGGGCTATAATTATTTCCGGAATAATCCACCAAGAGAATTTACCCGTACATTCCTTGCTGATTCTATTTGCTATTCCGCCTGCCGCATGGCTGAGCAGACCAATGCCAAAGCTATTATCACCTTTACATATTCCGGTTATACAGCCCTCAGGATTGCAAGCCACAGGCCTGCCGCATCCATATTTGCATTTACCGATAACCGCAGGGTCATTCGAAAACTATCACTTATCTGGGGTGTCCGTGCCTATTATGCAGAAGTTTCGAAAAGCATTGATGAATACATAGAGAAATCAATTCAGCATTTGAAGGAAATGGACCTGGTACAGGATGATGATGTGGTTATCCATATAGGCAGCACTCCAACCAATGAAAGGGGCCGGACAAATATTCTGAAGCTGAGTTACGTTTAAGAATACAAATACTCGTTTTGAAAAGCATTGGAATAAAAATAAAAGAGGCAGAAGAAAACTGGCTATCCCCCCTTTCACTTCATTGCCGGAAACTTTTTGAGAATACATTCCTTCCCTCCCATGATCATTTACATCACGGCAGGGTATGGTCATTTGCCAGGTTTTTACTGTTAATGCTTGAAAAAGCAGGTGCAAACATTCCAACCTCATATCCTGAGCAACTCCTGATTTCAGTCTGGTTTCATGATACCGGTCTGACCCAAACCCGGGGAGAGCTGCATGGAATGGAGAGCCGGAGACTCTGTGAGAATTTTTTCCTCAGCGACGGCTTCCTGAACGGCTCCATGGAAAATCTCAAAACTCCAGGACCTGAACACCCCCCTGATGATTCCATGGAAATCATTCTTCAGGCCATCGAACACCATGATGATAAATCCCTGAAATACTCTACAAGGGAATTCATTCCCGGTTCAACTCCTGATTTACTTAACCTGCTCTCGGTTAGTGATGACCTTGATGCTTTTGGGACACTGGGAATTTACCGTTACGCGGAAATATACCTCTTACGGGGAATAGAACCGGAACAACTTCCCGCAAGGGTAAGCAGGAATGTAATAAACAGGTTTGAAAATATCAGGAGAAACTATGGAAACCTCGAAAGCTTTATCAGCAAGCATGAATCCAGGTTCCTTCAGGTCCGTGATTTTTATATGCAACTTGGACAAGCATATGCAAGTCTCCTGGAAAAGCCATCCTGGGAGCCATCATTGATCGAAATATTCAGGTCAAGCCTGAAAAGCAGAAAAAACCTCCTGCCTGCCGATCGTTTTTTGCCGGCAACGGAATTTGATACTGAAATAAAGGATTGGTTCAACTTACTGGACAGAGAATCAGAATCGCCCGATCATTTAACCTGAAAGTCCATCAATTTTCTTTCCCCCAGGTATGCTTCCAGGCGGTCACCGATTTTTACAGGGCCTACTCCTTCCGGAGTTCCAGTAAATAGAAGGTCTCCCGTTTTCAGGGTAATAAACCTGGATATATAGGCTATCTGTACATCTACAGGAAAGATCATTAATCCCGAATTCCCGTCCTGCACTGTTTTGCCGTTAATATCAAGGTGGAAAGAAATATCATTCATATCCCCTACCTCCGCAATGGACAGGAATTCGCTCAAGGGTGCAGAATAGTCAAATGATTTTGAAATCTCCCAGGGAGCACCAGCATTTTTTGCCTCCATCTGGAGGTCACGGGCAGTAAAATCTATGCCCAGTGCCACCTCATCATAATAGCGATGAGCGAACTTAGGGTCAATATTCTTGCCCACTTTGGAGATCTTTAAAACCAGCTCTATTTCATGGTGAACATCTGAACTGAAATCCGGATAATAAAAGGGCTTATTATTGCGCAGAATGCAATTCTCATGTTTCATGAAAAACATGGGCTTCTCAGGAAGCGGATTATTCAGCTCCCTGGCATGAGCTACATAATTCCTGGCAAGGCAGATAATCTTCATTCGATTAGTTTCTGTCAGGTTATATCCGGATTATTTTCCGAAGGCCCTGAGTTTAATATTCGTTAGCACTTTTTTTGTGTACAGTGGGAAATCCCCCTTCAGTATCCATCCAAAATAGCCGGGATCCTTTTGAAGAACGGACTCGACCGGTTCTCCTTTATATTTTCCAAAATTGAACACCTCTTCGTCTTTATCATTCAGAATGATCCTGCCGGCAAAATCGACATTACGATTATGAGTGGAAAAACCCGATAGGAAATCAACACTGTTCTCCAGCTCATCATAGCGGTCAATCTGTGACTTAAGGATTTCGTAAGTGGCCCTGGTATCAGCTTCAGCACTATGAGCATCTTCAAGAATTTTCTGGCAATAGAACTTATAGGCTGCACTAAGGGTCCGTTGCTCCATTTTATGAAAGATCACCTGCACATCGACAAATTTACGCTTGCCCATATCGAAATCCACATCTGCCCTCAAAAATTCCTCAGCCAGTAATGGTATATCAAACTTGTTCGAATTATAACCGGCTAAATCGCATCCTTCCAAATCCCTGGCAAGGGTTCTTGCAATTTCCTTAAAGGTTGGCATATCCTTTACATCTTCATCCGTAATCCCGTGTATGGCAATGGCCTTGGGATCGATCGGGATGCATGGGTTAATTCGCTGAGTATAGCTGGTCTCCTGCCCATCGGGCTGGATCTTCAACCATGAAATTTCAACGATTCTGTCACTGGCGACATTAATACCTGTCGTCTCCAGGTCGAAAAATACGATAGCGTTTTTAAGGTTTAGTTCCATATTGTTTTATTAAAAAAATAAAAAAAACCCGGCCATGTTGTTTGCCAGGTTGGAGGGTCTATATAATTAATTAGGGTTATGCATTGATCATCATTGGCATCAGCAGCATGAGCACATCTTCCGCCTCATTATCAGATGCCGCCGGCAGTAATATACCAGCCCTGGTTGGATCAGAAAGTTCCACAATTACATCCGGGGAGGCCAGGTTAGACAGAATCTCAAGAAGGAAAGTGGATTTAAAACCAATTTCCATATCATCGCCCTCATATTGGCAATTCAATCGTTCATAAGCAGATATTGAAAAATCAATGTCCTGTGCAGATACAGTCATCTGGTTTCCTTTCAGAGCCAGCTTCACCAGATTACTTGCCTGGTTAGAATAGACAGATACCCGCTTCAGGGTATTATAAAATTCAGCTCGGTCAATGCTCAGTTTGTTTGGATTTTCTGTTGGTATAACAGAATTATAACTTGGGTAATTCCCTTCAACCAGCCTGCAGACAAGCTTGTATTCGGTCATTGAGAAAAATGCATTCTTATCATCAAACTCCACTGTTACCGGGTTTGCCTCACCGGGTAGAACATTCTTCAGAAGGGATGCAGGTTTTTTCGGCAAAATGAATGAAGCAGCTGCATCAGCCTTAGCATCCGTGCGTTTGTACCTCACCAGTTTATGTGCATCACTTGCCACAAAGGTCAGGTCATCTGTAGACAATTCAATGTATATCCCGTTCATTACAGGCCTGAGCTCATCGTCTGCTGTGGCAAATAAGGTCTTGGAGATGCCAGAGTTAAGAACTTCTGCAGGCACTTCCAGGGTAGACTTTCCATCGGCTTTAACCGTGGGCATCTGTGGGAACTCTCCTGCATTCTGTCCGACTATAGTAAATTTTCCATTCTCAGAATTAATCACAATGGATAATTTAGCCTGGTCAATTTCAAATGTCAGAGGCTGCTCCGGAAATTCCTTCAGTGTATCTGTGAGAATCCTTGCGGGAACAGCAATGCTTCCAGAGTCAGAGGTATTCTCAAGACTCATCTTCGTGATTAGAGTTGACTCCAGGTCGGAAGCAGTAATCTCCAATTCATTGCTATCCAGTTTGAATAAAAAATTATCTAGAATGGGAAGAGTGTTCTTAGAACTGATCACTCTGCTTACGTTCTGTAAATGAGCTAAGAGCTCGGTACTGGAAACAACAAATTTCATGGATATACTATTTAAATTCTAATTATCAATTATACGAAAAAAAACTCATTTAAAATACTCAAAATCCTGCAGAAGAGGGTCTATCTGGACATATTTAATAAGAATCCAATTATCTATGCTTCCAATCCGGCCAAAGAGACGGTTAATGTCTACTCGTTTTTCTCCCCCTGTGGTAATCTGGTAAATGGGAAATAACTCCAGGGTATGCTGCTCCCCTAAGAGTCCTTCCAGGTTTATTACGTAATCGGGTTCTTCCCTGAAAAACAGGGATTCCCCGGAAGGATCCGCGTATGCTTCAAACCTGACTTCACGAAAATATCCCAGGTACTGCCTGAGGCTTTCTACCTTGGGTGCTGACCATTCACCCGGAATGATTCCTCCCGCAATCTCAAATTCACCTTTATCATTTTTCGCCAGGTGGAAAGACCTCTCCGGTTCAAGTTTATGAAGAACTGTGATAGTGGAAATTCTTGAGGGATGAAATTGAAAAATAATGTTCTCCCTCCAATATGCTGGATCACTGACAAACAGTTCTGCCAGGTTAGACTGTTGATATCCCCTTAAACGAACCCGGAAAGCAGTGAATGAATCCTTTGCCATCATGTATGTTGAACCCGAAATGGAGTCATAATAAACCCTGTAACTTTTGTCAGGCCCTTCTCTAATGCCAATCAAAATTTCGGCAGATTCATCTCTGAACCCGGCAAGAATCCTTTCTTCGATTGCATTTGACACAGGGGCCTCAACTTCAATCCGGGAGATCAGAACATATAGCCCACGAATGGCTTCCTGCCTTGCCGATCCTCCATTCACCTTCCAGGATTCACCTGCTCTGGATAATTCCAATGTTTCCCCATGCCTTGAAATCCTAAGCATTTCAATATTTCCGGTATCCTCAAGGGCAAATCCAATGTTGGATGGAGAATATGATCCACTGCGGCGACTAAGCAGTAAATAAGCAGAGAGGGCCAGCAACAGACCAAATATAATCAGGTATAATCGAATACCCTTCATGCCTTAATTCTGCTGTATTTTCGTTTACGTACCACCCATACTCCTACCCCGAATAGCATGACCAGTAATACTGGAACCAGAGTATTAATCAGTTTCCACTGAGTCGCTTCTTCCTGTATCCGTTTCTTATCCAGCAACCTCAACCTGAATTCCCTACCCCTGAGCTGCATAATACCTCTCTCGTCACAGAGATAATTAACGGCATTCAGGATGAATTCCCGGTTACCGAAGGTCTGTGAAGTATAGCGGTCGAATCCGAGTGGAGCAATTATGGGACCATTGGGGGATTCAGTAACCTCATTACGGATCAGATCACCGTCAGCAATAATGATCATCTGGGTGGACTGGCTGGTTTCCCTGATACCATTGGCTGCTCCTGAAGCGTCTGCCAATCCTGCCGGAAGGCTCCTGTTTGTGAAAACGGACTGGAATTTACCTTCCAAAAGAATCCCCAGTGGAAGGTGAGACTGCCTGTATTCAGATTCAAGGGGCGTTTTCTCTGTTTCCCTGAGGTTGATTTGAGCTGGGACAGCAACCTGCCTGCTGTAGGGTGAGGTGCTCAGCAATACGGTTTTCCGGACAGCAGGATCCTCACCTACGGTATCGATAACTGAAGCAAATTCAACCAGGATCATATTCAGGGATGAGTTAATCAGGTGATTTCCGGCTGGCGAAATAAGCGGGTAGTAATACCAGGGACCTAATTGCCAGTCTGCCTGTCCCCCTGCTACTCCCCTGTTGACAGGAATTACATGGCACTGCACATCCTGTACCAGGTTGGGATTCAGTCTCACGCCGTAGCGGAATAACTGGTCCTCCAGGTTAATGGACTGGTAAGCAGCTACCGTGGTCCCCATGTACAAACTATCCATGCTCACCTGCACAGGGTCTATAAGCCATAATACCTTCCCTCCATTCATTATGTACTGGTCGATCACAAACTTATCCTCCTCTGAGAAGGGAAGCACAGGTTTGGCAATAATCACTGCCGAATACTGATCCAGGATACCTGGCCTACCGTTAACCGCTCCCCGGTCAACCTGATAAAAATTCGCGAGTCCCTTCATAATATCGCCCACCTGGTAATCATCAAGTTCCCCATGTCCCTCCAGAAACACCACTTTCTCAATGGTTTCACTGCTCAGGTTCCGGATCATACTGATGAATTCGTATTCGAGGGACTGAATAGAATGGTGAAGGTTAACCTCACCAGAGAGTCCGGGATTATTTTTCAGTAAGTTCAATGGTATATCAGTTTCCCTGTAGGAAAGGATAGCTCCTGGAAATACGATCTTCTGTGACAGCGTTCCGTCCTTCCCTCTCACTTGTGCATTCGTAGGCTGCAACCCGGCATCATAGAGACTGGTGAAAACATTATTCCGGATCCGGGTATCAGGGTCCGCTGCGGGATCTGAAAATTCATATTGCAGGTTCCTGGGAGCATATACCCTGAATTCATCGAGTAATTCACTGATGGATGTCTTTAGGCGGTCAAAGCCCAGGGGCAGATCACCGTCCAGGTAGACTCTAACATATACCACATCATCCAGATTCTTCAATATCTCCTTGGTTTCATCCGCAAGAGAATATCGTTTTTCCTGGGTCATATCGAAGCGATGAAATACAAAGGATCCTACATAATTTAAAAGCAGGATGATGGCCAGCGTGGTAATGAACTGAACAATATGGATCCGTTTGAGTTGTTTTCTTTTCATTCCTGCCAAAAGTTTACCATTTTCTGCTTTGAAGTACAACCTTACACCCAACAATAAAGATCCCTATCACGCTCAGGAAATAGATCAGGTCGCGTGTATCAACCACTCCCCTTGAAATAGACCGGTAGTGTTCATTAATTCCCAGCTTCAACAGGATAGAATCGAGCTTACCGAAAAGGTCAGTGGAGGTTAGAAGGTCAAATCCGGAATAGAGTAAAAATGAAATCAAAACAGCCAGGATAAATGAAACGATCTGATTATCTGTAATGGCGGATGTGAATATTCCCACCGCTGCATAGACAGCAGCCAGGAAGAAGAGTCCCATATATGAGCCTGCAATCCCTCCGCTGTCAAGATTGCCGGGTGGACTCCCAAGCCTGTTTACGGAAAAATAAAATACAAGAGTAGGCAGAAGGGATAAGATTATAAGTACAACAGCTGCGAGGTATTTCGCCAGAACAATCTGGAGTTCAGTTACCGGTTGGGTCAATAGAAGTTCCAGCGTCCCGCTCCTCTTTTCCTCCGCGAAAATTCTCATGGTTATAGCCGGAACCAGGAAAAGGAAAATCCATGGAGCCATAATGAACAGGGTATCCAGATTTGCATGCCCCTTGTCCAGCACATTGAGTTCCCCCTTAAATACCCACATGAACAGGGCATTCCCAAGCAGGAATACGATCACTACAACATACCCTGTCAGGGAGCTGAAAAATGCGTTGATCTCCTTCTTTAAAATAGTAATCATCGGCTATAAGTAATCATGTGCGGAAAGTAGTCAATGCGAAAATAGTAGTTTTAGATCAAAATAAGGAAGGATAAAAACCTGATGGTAATAATAATTCAATATAGCGGTATAATGATATCTCCTGCCGGCCATCTCAACCGCTCCCTCCTGGCTGAGTCCAACTCCATGTCCATAACCCCTTCCTTTGATTCTGATCATATCTCCATCCACCAGGATATCGAAGAAATCAGACCTGTAATTAAAATCTTCACGGATTGAGGAAACAGCGATGCTGTCCTCCAGCACTCTGTAATAATCCTTCCTATGCTTTTGTTTCATTCCAAGAGCAGAAGTATCAGCATCCTCAGGAAAAACAATATTATATGATAAAAGGTAATAAATCCAATCCCTCACCTGCATATTCCGCTCCCATGTCGAATTTCTTAATCCAACACTAAATGGATCAAGCACAGGTTGTAAATAAGCCTCCTCCTTAAGCCAGACCTTTTCAGCTCCCTGGGTCTCCCCCCCAGAGTTTGAATGATAAACCGGGTTTATCAGAACAGAATCCTCATCTACAAGCACCAGTCCGCTCGTGACTTCGCAGCCGATCTCCACATCCTCATTCCATAAGTTCCTCCCCTTATAAGCCTGGCAATGAACCCCGTCACAAAGGTTAAATCCTTCCTCCGCGTGACGTTCTATGTTTTTTATGGCAAATGTGCGGCAAAGGATGGCCTGGACCTTGTAGTATTCGAGAGGTGAATTTGGACCTCCTTCAATTTCCGAAACCCCCATGATGTAGGTTTCCATGTTAATTTCATTTATCAAACTCAGGCTCTCTAAAGACACTCCGACTTCCAATCCACCTTTATACTCCCTTGATTCCAGTAATGGTTCTCCTGGTTTCAAAGAAAAAATGGAAGATTCATCAGGGGCTTCAAAATGTATTTCTTTAAAGAGTGACCATTGACCCCGGTGATCCCTTGTATAAAGTCCATCATCCCCGCGCAGGATATACCAGGAATCTCCTGGCGAACAGTTCACAGCTTTCATCCCTTCTGCGCTGACCCGGTAGTATCCATCCACGACAGTGAATATTACGGACTGGACCATCTGGTCATTATGCAGGCTGATCTTCAAATCGAGAGAGCTAGCGGGAGTAGTCCAGCTCAACAAAAAAACCATCCCAGCAAGGAT
This sequence comes from Bacteroides sp., assembly GCA_030589965.1. Taxonomy (GTDB): domain Bacteria; phylum Bacteroidota; class Bacteroidia; order Bacteroidales; family SM23-62; genus SM23-62. The sequence goes on along the minus strand of JAUUZM010000002.1, from coordinate 9,224 downwards.
TACCGTATTTAATTTTTGTTTCATACGGATTCCCTGGTTTCAGTTAAAAATTTCACAATACGGTTTGCCAGTCTTTCCGGTGCTCCGGTCTCACCCAATAGCTTTTTTAATTCCCCGAAATCAGTAAGCATCTGCTCACGATAGGAAGTATCTTCAAGAATTTTATGAAGTTCCGAAGAGATCTTATTACTTACACTGGTCTGTAGTATTTCATTAACCACCTCACGGTCCATAATGAGATTTACAAGGCTGAAAAATTTGGGCTTCACAAATTGCTTTCCAATATAGTAAGTGGCTTTACTCATCTTATAGACCACTGCCTCCGGCACCCCGAAGAGAGCTGTTTCCAATGTGGCAGTTCCAGAAGTCACCACTGCAGCCCTGGCCTGCATTAAAAGATCATAGGTCTGATTAAATAGGATGGATACTCCGGTTTCAGATATGTATTGATCATAGTACTCCGGCGATATCCCCGGTGCTCCGGCTATTACAAACTTTTGTTCAGGAAATTCCTTTACAACAGCAAGCATTTCAGGCAGGCAATGCCGGATCTCTTCCTTCCTGCTTCCTGCCAGCAAAGCAACTATGGGTTTATCCTCCAGACTATTTCTATGGAGGAATTCCTTACGGGATTCCGGTTTTGCTCTCTTCTCCTCAACGGCATCAAGAATAGGGTTGCCCACGTATTCAACGGTGTAATTATACTTATTAAAGAAATCTACCTCGAAGGGAAGAATGACATACATCCTGTCCACATTTTCCTTAATAGTATAAACCCTTTTGCTGTTCCAAACCCATACTTTGGGAGAAATATAGTACACTACTTTAAGACCTTCCGGTTTTGCCCATTTGGCAATCCTCAGGTTAAAACCTGAATAATCTATTAAAATAATTACATCGGGTGCATAATCCAGAATATCCTGTTTACAGTTTTTCAGGTTCCTTGAAATTTTTCCGAGATTAGAAATAACCTTGAACAGTCCCATGACCGCCGTCTGCCGGTAATGCTGAACCAGATTGCCCCCTTCGGCTTCCATGAGGTCTCCGCCGAAATACCGAAACTCCGCTTCCGGGTCAGATCCCTTTAGTCCCTTCATCAGCTTGCTGCCGTGAAGGTCTCCCGATGCTTCCCCTGCAATCAGATAGTACTTCATATGCTGGAAATAAGGCTCAGAGGATAAATTTAGTTAGTACAACAAGCAGCGCAAAAATCAGGGTTGACGCCAGAACTCCCCTCGCTGAATAAAGATAATTCAGCCAGATGAAAATAAAAAACAGGAGGAGATTGGGAATTACACTAAGGCTGATTATGGAACTCAGTTTCTTATTATAGATCAGTAAATCAACATATTCGGATAAATTCATTCCCCTGAAAGCTACTGCGTAGATCACTATGAATCCGAGCAGGGGTGCAAGGAACCCAAGAATCAGTCCAATGCGGAGATTATTATATTTTTCGGCGGATTTCATCCTGCTTCAATATCCCAGTTTTTCAACTGTTCCAAAGCCTCGTAAGAGGTCAGGTCAGTATGTACTGGAACAATGCTGATAAAGTTATTCTTCAGAGCCCACTCATCTGTATCAGGAGCATCCGGTTCCAGGTTATGAAATTCACCGGTCAACCAGTAGTAATCCCTGTTCTGGGGATCTTTCCGATGATCAAATTCTTCTCTCCATACTCCCTTGTTCTGACGGCAAACCTTGATCCCTTTGATTTTATGGTAGGTATTCACCGGGAAATTTACATTCAGGCAGATCCCATCAGGTATCCCATGTTCAAGAGCAATTTCCATAACTCTTTTTGCATGTTTATCAATGGAAGAAAAATTTGCGTCAGGGGAATAATCCAGCAAAGAAAAACCGATTGAGGGGATTCCGTTGATACATCCCTCTATGGCTGCCGCCATTGTACCTGAGTAAATAACACTGGCAGATGAATTGGATCCGTGGTTAATTCCGGAAACGATCATATCTGGTTTCCTGTCCAGCAACTTATTCACTGCAAGCTTCACACAATCCACCGGTGTTCCGTTACTGCTGTATTTCACCAGTCCATCTTCTTCATGAACCTTTTTTACTCTTATCGGGTATTTCACAGTGATTGCATGTGACATGCCTGACTGTCCTTCTTCCGGGGCAATAACAAATACTTCCCCGTAATGGCGAACTACCTCAATGAGTGCATCCAGTCCCCTGGCATCTATGCCATCATCATTAGTTACCAGTATAAGCCTGTCCTCTTTCATACCCTTGTAAAACGATTAAAATTCATCTTCCTTTCAACAGCCTACAAAGATAATATTGTAAATGGAAGGCTATGTTTTTTTTTCTACTTTTGCAGGAACTTATTTATCCAATCAGGCTTTCATGAAAATCTCCTACAACTGGCTACAGGAATACATTGACACAGATTTACCCCCGGCAGAACTCGGTGAAATACTTACCAATATCGGTCTTGAGGTCGAGGGAATGGTTTCGTTTGAAACCATAAAAGGTGGTATGGATGGATGTTTTATAGGGGAAGTAAAATCCTGTGAAAAACATCCCAATGCAGATAAACTAAGTGTAACAACTGTTGATATTGGCCAGGAACGATACCTGGATATTGTATGCGGGGCACCCAATGTGGCAGCCGGACAAAAAGTCCTGGTGGCAACCATCGGGACCACCCTTTACCAGGGAGAAAGCAGCCTGACTCTTAAAAAAGTCAAGATCCGGGGAGAAGTATCTGAAGGAATGATTTGTGCAGAAGATGAAGTTGGACTGGGAGATTCGCATGAGGGGATTATGGTTCTTGATATGGATGCCGAGACCGGAATGCCTGCCAGGGAGTTTTTTAATATTACCACTGATACCACTTATGAAATCGGTCTTACTCCCAACCGGGTTGACGGGGCTTCTCATTTTGGGGTTGCACGAGACCTCTCAGCTTACCTCAACCTGAACGGAACGGCCAAACTGACAACACCCGGAGTGGATGATTTCAATACGGATAATAAGGACCTTGAGATCGGTGTAATAATTGAAAACGAGGAAGCCTGCAGAAGGTATGCCGGTGTCACCATCAAGGGAATAAGCGTGGAAGAATCCCCTCAGTGGCTGAAGAACAGGCTTTTGAGTGTTGGACTTATTCCAATAAATAATATTGTTGATATCACAAATTTCGTGCTTTTTGAACTGGGACAACCTCTTCATGCTTTTGATGCAGACAAGATCAAAGGAGGAACAGTCATTGTCCGGTGCATGAAAGAGGGTACGCCTTTCGTCACACTTGATGAAGTAGAGAGGAAACTTTCAAAGGATGATTTGATGATCTCTGACGAAAAGGACGGGATGTGTATAGGAGGCGTATTCGGAGGCATCCATTCAGGTGTGTCCATGGAAACCAGGAACCTGTTTCTTGAATCAGCCTATTTCGATCCGGTTTATATCCGGCGTACCTCCAAAAGGCATGGTCTGAATACTGATGCCAGTTTCCGCTTTGAGAGGGGAGCCGACCCCGAAATGACCCTGCACGCGCTGAAACGCTGTGCCGCCCTGATCAGAGAGATTGCAGGAGGTACTATCTCTTCGGATGTTATTGATGTCTACCCGAAGAAACTGGAACCATTCCAGGTGGATGTAAAATACGATCATATCGATAAGCTCATTGGCAAAAACATTGATCATAAAATCATTCATAAGATCCTGGAAGGACTGGGTATTACCATTGATTCCGAAACCTCTGATGGGATACATCTTATTGTTCCCCGTTACAGGGTGGATGTACAAAGGGAAGTAGATGTTATTGAGGAGATCCTCAGAATATATGGCTACAATAATATTGGATTTGCAGAGCAAATGACATCCAAGGTCACTCACCTGGAAAAACCAGACAAGGAAAAACTCACTCAGATTATTTCCGATCAACTCAGCAGCAGCGGTTTCAATGAGATCATGTGCAACTCCCTCACAAGAGAAGCCTGGTATGAGGATAAACCGGAAGTAGTAAAACTGTTCAATCCCCTGAGTTCCGACCTTAACAGGATGAGAACAAATTTGTTGTTTGGCGGACTCGAGACTATTCTGTATAACATTAATCGGAGAAGAAGTAATCTGAGGCTTTATGAATTTGGCAAATGCTATCATCTGGCCATGGAATCAAATCCCGGAATTCTGCACACTTATGAGGAAGAAGAACATCTGGCCATACTTATTACCGGAAACCGGTATGAGGGTAACTGGATAGAAAAGGACCAGGCAGGCAGCTTTTATGAGTTAAAAACCTATGTTGAAAATGTCCTGAACAGACTGGGAATTGATCCAGAAAGGGTTGATACAAGAGAGCTTCAATCCAAAGAATTCGAGGATGGTATGGGCCTGTGGTTAAAGGGGAAAAAGCTTGTAGAACTCGGTGCGGTATCATCATCCCTTTTGAAAAAATTCGAACTTGATGCGGAAGTTTTTTATGCTGATTTCAACTGGGATCATATTATGGAGGTTCTGAAGGATGGAAAGATTAGTCTGAAACCTATTCCTAAATTTCCGGAAGTGCGTAGGGACCTGTCCATGCTTATTGATAAGAGCATACAGTTTGGGCAAATCCGGGACATTGCTTTGAAATCTGAGCAGAAACTTTTAAAGTCTGTCAGCCTCTTTGATGTGTATGAAAGTGAGAAGTTAGAAAAGGGGAAAAAATCCTATGCTGTAGGCTTTATTCTGCAAAATCCCGAAAAAACCCTAACCGATAAGGAAATTGACCGTATAATGGACAAAATACAGGCAAATTTGGAAAGGACGGTTAAGGCCAGGATCAGAGAAGCCAAATCATGAGTAAAATAAATGTTATCAGCGGTGACATATGCACCCTTGAGGTTGATGCCATTGTAAATGCAGCTAATACCACCCTTCTGGGTGGCGAGGGTGTGGATGGAGCCATACATCGGACCGCAGGTCCCGGTCTGATTGAAGAATGCCGTAATCTAAGAGGCTGCCCAATCGGCCAGGCCAAAATAACATCGGCCTATAATTTGCCATGTAAATTCGTTATCCATACAGTCGGACCCGTATGGAAGGGCGGTGATTTCGGAGAAGAAGGGCTACTGGCAAGTGCCTATACAAATCCAATTCGAATTGCTGACAACATGAAACTCCATTCCATTGCTTTTCCCAATATTAGTACAGGTATTTACAGCTTCCCAAAAGAACTAGCGGCCGCGATATCTATCACCGCCGTCAGAAAAGCTCTTAAAAAATATAAATCCATCAAGGAAGTATTGTTTTGTGTCTTTGATGAAGAAAATCTGGAAATTTACAATCGCATATTGTCTGAACCCAGCCCCTGATATTTCACAGTATTGCGGTATTATCACAATGCCGCTGCAAGATTTTAAAAACCTCGGATTGCTAAATAAGTCGTCTTACATTGCGCAGCTATGTCAAGACGTTTTAGCAATGAACATACCCCGATAATGCCATTTGAATTCCCCGTATTGTAGACTAAACAAGTAGTTCAGGAGATTGACAAGTGATAAGCCCGGAATAATGGGGATGCTTACATTCTTGCCTGCCTGGGTTCTGGCCTGGGGTTTTCCGATTTATCCATACACAGAAAGGATATATTTTATCCGGTTATTAGCGTATTTTATGTCTTTCACGATAAAAAATGTCCCTTAAGGGATATTTTTTATCCAATAAAGCACTAAAAAGGTTAATAACTCGATATTTTTAATCCCTTTCTATGGACCAGGCCCAGAATATTGTAATCGGGTCGGTGAGATTTTGGGGTAAGTCCACGTTTTAGCAATGCCGAAGGTTTTCAAATTTTTGCAGCTGTCCTGAGGCATTTCTTGCAAATAATGAAAAGTTCTTTAACTTTACTCATGTCAAGATATTAAGAACAGATAGTAAAACACCTTGACCACTAAGCCTTTACGAGCCTGGCTGTTCCTAACCAACAGCCGGGCTTTTTTTGTTATATCCGCTTGTATATTCACAGTTTTTATCAAATTTGTATAGATAAATTATTGTATTGAGTGATAGACCTACATACGAGGAACTGGAAAAGATCCGAGACCAGATGGAGAACCGGATCTCAAACCTGGAATCCCGGCTGAAAAAATCTTCTGAGACACCTGAGAAAATGGTTGACACCGGGTTATTCGGGGAATTGTTCCGCAAGGCTGCTGATATGATTATTATGGCAGAATCAGGTCCGGATGGAAAACCCGGCAGGATACTACTGGCCAACCCGGCAGCTCTCATTCACCTGGAATATACACTGGAAGATATACAAAAGCTCTCTTTTCAGGAACTGTCCAGCGGTTCAGACAGCAGGGCAAAAAAGGACAGTATTAATCCGGAGTCCCTCAAATACGAAAGCACCTTTCTCTCTAAAACTGGTAAGAAGATCCATTCCGAGGTACATTCTCATGTGTTCACTCATGGCCAGGACAGATATGTATTTTCAATCATAAGAGATATCAGCGAGAGGCAGATAATGGAGGATACTCTCCGGCAGAGTGAAGAGAAATACAAAAGGCTGGTTGAGAGTCTGAGCGATGAATACATATTTTATGCACATGACACGTCGGGTATGATCACCTACCTGAGTCCATCCATTTCAAGGGTTCTCGGTTATTCCCAGGATGAAGCCATGCGTAATTTCAAAGAGTTCCTGACGGACAATGAAATGAATTCTGAGGCGCTTCGTGTATCCCTTGAAAGTCTGAAAGGGAATATTCAGGCTCCCTTTATGAATGAACTCTTCCACCGCGACGGTTCAACCAGAATCTTTAATAACACCGAGCTTCCCATCTATGATGAAAATGGTGAAATTATTGGTGTTGAAGGTATTGCACAGGATATCACTGAAAGGGCAGCTGCTGAGAAAGAACTGAAGAAGCAGCAGGAAATTTTCAAATTACTGGTAGAAACCATAGAGGAGGTATTCTGGATCCATGATCTGAAAACTGACAAGCTCCTTTATATTAGTCCAAAGTACCGCGAAGTCTACGGAAGAAGCACAAACAGTCTCTTTCATAATCCCGGGTCCTTCCTTAAAGTAATTCATCCGGATGATATAGACTATGTTAAAAAGGAATACCGTAAGATAGCCAAAGGTAAGGGATTGGACCTTGAATACCGGGTAATTGCTGAGGACGGTGCCGAGAAACTTTTATGGTCGAGATCATTTGTCCTTCTTGATGAACGTAAAAGGGCTTCCCTTTCAATTGGAACGGCACTGGATATAACTGAGCGCAAAAAAAACCAGCATGAAAAAGCCTTGCTGGCCGCCATCGTAGAAAACGTTGATGATCATGCGGTTATAAAGGATACTTCTCTTAAGATCATAGCAAGTAACCGTGCTAATATCAAAGCTTCTGGTTTAAAGTCCCCCGACCAGCTCATTGGAAAAACCGATTTGGAGATATATGGTGACCTCCAACATGTAAGACAATACATGGAAGACGATCGAAAAGCGCTGAATCTGAAAAAGGGGGAAACACTGGTCAATGACCAGGTTTTCGTTTACCCCGATGGCAAAAAGATTCACTCCCTTGTGAAAAAATTTCCGATTTATGATGATAAGAACCATCTGATTGCCGTAGCCAGTATTTCAAGAGATGTCACTGATTACAAAAACACTTTAGAAGAATTATACAATAGTGAAGAAAAATACCGGCTGTTAATTAATAACCAGGGAGAAGGGATAGGAAAAGTTGATGAAGAGGATAAATTCCTGTTCGCCAATCCTAAAGCTGAGGAGATTTTTGGTGTTAACCCGGGAAAACTGGAGGGAAGATACCTGTCTGATTTTGTTGATAAAACTGGCAAAAACACTCTCGAAGTGCAAACGGAGAGACGAAAGGCTGGAAATAAAGACACATACGAAATGGAAATCCGCCAGGAAGGCGGTGGAAAAAGGCAGATCCTTGTAACGGCAAATCCTCTGTACAAGGATAATGAATTCAAGGGAACATTTGCGGTTTTCAGAGATATAACCGAGCGCAGATTGGTTGAACAAAGTTTAAGGGAATCTGAACGCGACCTTTTGGAGGCCAATGCATCAAAGGACAAATTTTTCTCAATTATTGCCCATGACCTGAAAAATCCATTTAATTCCATCCTTGGATGCTCTGATCTTCTACTTATGGATTATTCCAATTATGATAAGGAAGAAGTTCTGACATTGATTAAAATGATTAATGATGCCTCAAAGCAAGCTCACAATATACTTGACAACTTACTTAACTGGTCCCGTGCCCAGACAGGCAGAATGTCACATGAGCCTGCAGCCATTGATGTATATGATACAATTGAATCAGTCTTCCAGCTTTATAATGGGAATGCCAGGGAAAAAAATATTACCCTGCAGAACAAGATAAAACCCGGCACCCTGGTATTCGGGGATGAAAATATGGTTTCTACGATTCTTCGAAACCTGGTATCCAATGCGATTAAATTTACCAAGCCCAGAGGTAAAGTTACAGTAGGATCAAAAAGGCACAAGGGACAGAATGAGATCCTGGTTACAGACACCGGGATTGGGATACCTGAAGAAATACTCGTGAAGCTTTTCCAGATTGGAGAGAATGTGATACGATCTGGAACTGCGAATGAAGAAGGAACTGGACTTGGTTTGGTTCTTTGCATGGAATTTGCTGAAAGAAACAATGGAACCATCAAAATAAACAGCAGGCCGGGTAAGGGATCTACAATTAGTGTCCTGCTTCCCAGGCAGCTTAATAAGGACTAATACCTCTATAATGAACTCTTACCGACCTGGTTCACACCTCATGGTACTGATGGGCTGTATATTTTGCCTTCAAACACTGTCTGCACAGGCAGATGAAGACCTGATTCTTACATTCAAGACACATAAGGGACCTGTATACAGCCTTGCTGTTCACCCTGACGGCTTGAGCGTTGCCACAGGAGGAGAAGATATGCTCATCCATATCTGGGATCCTTCTACCGGCGAGATAAAAACCACTCTCGAAGGCCATACTAAACCGGTAAAATACCTTACTTATTCACCCGACGGGCATTACCTTGGCAGCGCAGCAAGTACTGAGGTCAGGGTATGGGATCTTGAAACAGGCGCTTATAAAAAATACACAAAACATGTCACCCATGTTTATAATCTTGATTTTAACCTGGATGCTTCCCGCTTTCTAAGTACCAGTTTGAAAAGTAATTTCCAGGAATGGGACCGGGCAGAGGGGGATATCATCAGGACCTTT
>JAUUZM010000184.1 GCA_030589965.1 Bacteroides sp. | reverse complement strand
TGCCAGAACACTGACAATCTCATCGGTTTCAAGATCATTGATCAGGGTATCATACAAGACAATCCGCTTTTTGGCACCCAATCCGCTAAAATAGGCATTGGCTTTGGTGGAGCGCTTGGATCCATCAATAACAAATATTTTATCCAGTTTGAATCCGGCTTTGTCGCTGAATTCAGTTATGGCATTTTTTAAATCTCCGTCTTCCAGAGGAGTCTGCTTGTTGAACAGTGGTACTATCAGCGTAGAATAGAACATGTACATAAAAATAGTGAAGCCACTAACAAGGGCCCAGGCATAAATCCAGAAATTCCCTCCTGTAAGCATATAAAACCAAATAATAGCTGCCAGTATTCCACCCCCAATGAGGCCACCGAGCATCCATGATTTCAGCTTATCAGTGATAAAAGTTTTTACGCTTGTTTTATTGAATCCAAATTTTTCCTCTATAACAAATGTATCCCAGACTGAAAAAGGTGTGTTAATTATATCAGAAAGGAACATGAGCAATCCAAAAAACATAAGGGCTACAAGAATCGGATGATCGGAAACGCGGCGAACCAGGTTATCCGCAAATGCAAATCCATTCAGTAAAAACATGGCAAATATCAGGATAAAGCTGAAAGTTCCTGTGAGTATTGCAAATCGATAGTTCACTTTCTTATAATTCATCGACTTACTGTATTCTTCCTTATCGTATACGTCTTCCAATCCAGCCGGTACCGGATCCCCGTACTTCCGGGCATTCAGATATTCCATAAGCCTGGAAAACAGAAAATTAAATATTACTATACCAATAATTATACTAAAAAGAGTTTCAGGTGTCATAACCGTATTTTAATGAGCCACAAAAATAAGGGTATAATTGAAAAAAACAACCCGGATATCCGGCATCTCTGCCAGTATCCGGGTTATAATAATATGTTGATCACCGTTTCTTCGTAGAAACCGGAGTCTGCAATGAGTCGTGGGTATTAATTTCCGCCCCTGCCCCGGCTTCGCTGACCTTCAGATCCCTGTCCCTCGCTCTCTCCCCTCCGCTGTCTCATTTTTTCGCGTCTTTCTTCCTGTATTTTGATAAATTTTGTATACTGACTTTCTGTTAGGACAGTTTTGTATTTTCCATTCCTTTCATCTCTTAATTCATTCATACGAGCCCGCATGGCGTCACGGTCACTTGTCTCAGGATTATAATTCTCTCTTTCCTTTTGAAGTGTTTTGTAGTAGTCCAAATCTACTTCAAGTATTTGCTTTTCCTGTTTGTCTGTCAACTCTAAAGTAGTTGCCAGATCCGCTACATTTTTCTTAACATCTTCCTCACTCATTTGTCTTCGCTGACCCTGGCTTTGTCTCTGATCCTGACCCTGGCCTTGTCTTTGACCCTGGCCGTCTCCCCTTCCCTGACCTTGTCCAGATTGGCCAAAAACCGGTACTGCGGAAATAGCAAGCACCAATAATAATGCTGCCGTTTTAAAATTACTTTTCTTTTTCATTTTAGATTTTTCAATTATGATTTAAACTTCGATTATGATTTAAACTTCGATTAATATCTGTAATTTCAGTGCTTTTTGTATGCTAAACTGTGGGTTAGACACTAAAATATATTAAAGGTTTAAAAATCGGCTATTTTTTTGAAAGGTATTCCAGTTTTATTCCAGAATTATTCCAGATTTTGGAGTTTTCTTAGCAGTATAAAAATATTAAAAGTAAAAAGTACAAGAATTTTTTCCTGGTACGTTAAACCATTTACTCAATCTAAAGTCAAAGACTGGTGGATTCACACAATAGATAACGCGGGCATTGGAAATACAAATCAATAATCTGAATAAAATTTATCCTGGGGGACAAAAAGCTCTGGATGATGTAAATCTAAACATCCGTGAAGGCATGTTTGGATTACTCGGTCCCAATGGTGCCGGAAAATCTACCCTGATGCGCATCCTGGTTTCCATGATGCAATCCACTTCGGGAGAAGTACTGATTAACGGTCAGGACATTAATAAAAACAGACGGGAATTACGGAAGATGCTTGGGTACCTGCCCCAGGATTTCAGGTTTTTCGGGAGGTTTCGTTCCTGGGAATTTCTGGATTATGCGGCCCGTCTCGCGGGAATTACTTCTAAAAAAGAACGCCAGGCAAGGGTTGATAAGATGCTTCAGGATGTTGGATTGGCACATGTCAGGAATCGTATGGCCAATAAGCTTTCCGGTGGAATGAAACGCCGGCTTGGAATAGCCCAGGCCCTTATAGGGGAGCCATCAATCATTATTGTGGATGAACCTACAACCGGACTTGATCCTGAAGAACGTATCCGGTTCCGGAATATATTGTCAGATTTAAGCCATACCGATACTATAATAATACTATCTACTCATATTGTGGGTGATATTTCCAGCACCTGCAACCAGATGGCCCTTCTCAATGAAGGTAAATTGGTTTATAATGGGGCACCCGAAACCCTTGTCGATAATACTAAGGGGTTCGTATGGCAGGCTGTGGTCAGCCAGGATCAATACGATAATATGAAAGAGAATTACCCCGTGATTTCCACTATTCCTTCAGGGGAAGGCTGGGAAATTCAGTTTGTCGGTGAAAAACCCGGGGATATTGATGCTTTCCAGATTCATCCTAACCTTGAACACGCTTATGTGCATTTCATGGAAAACAAACTAAATCACTGGAACCTTTGATTAATTTTCAAAATATATTATCTGTTTCAAAATACGAAAGGAAAACCCTCTACCGAAGCTGGTTCTTTCGTATTTTCTCCATCATTGCCCTGCTGGTTCTGTTCTCTATGAATATGAGCACATTTGGTTTCCATGGGGGAATAAAGTGGACAACCCGGGCTATTGCCGCCAATCTTCCTTATATCAATATCCTGTTTGTGAACGTGGCCCAGGCCGTGATAGCCGTTTTTCTTGCTTCTGATTTTCTAAGCAGGGATAAAAAACTCGACACCACCGAAGTTATATATACCCGACCGATTTCAAACGGAGAGTATGTTGTTGGAAAAACCTCAGGCATTCTGAGTCTTTTTGTGGGATTGGTGCTCACAGGCTTGCTGATGGGACTGGTATTCAACATAATCAGGCAGGATGTTCCAGTTGTATGGGAAGCCTATTTGTATTACCTCTTGTTAATAACAGTTCCGACGCTTGTATTTATTCTTGGTCTTTCCTTTGTCCTGATGATCCTGATAAAAAACCAGGCAGTGACATTTGTCATTCTCCTTGGGTATATCGGTCTTACTCTTTTCTTTTTTAAGGACAAAATGCATGGAGTTCTTGATTACATGGCGTTTAACCTCCCCATGGTCTACTCCGATTTTATTGGGTTCAGTGATCCCTCCAGTATCATCTTACACAGATTGGCTTACTTCCTTCTTGGTGTAGGATTTATATTTGCAACCATACGATTACTGAACAGGCTGCCACAGGTAGGCAGATGGAACTCATTAAATACAATTGCCTTTCTTATTTTCTTTGTTTTTGGTGGACTGGTGGGATACCGGTATTATTCCATGCATGAAAAGGTGGACAAGAACCGGGAAATTTACCTTTCTCTTAATAATGAATATGCTGGCAAACCAAAGGTCGATATTGTTTCAAACAACCTGAATGTAGAACAACGTGGAAAAAAATTGCTGGTATCCTCAGAACTGATGGTCAGGAACCGAACCAGTGAAAGCATGGATACCCTCATCTTCTCGCTTAATCCAGGATTTCGTATAGACAGTATTATATCCGGAAACAAAGCACTCAACTATTCCAAGGATCACCAGATACTCAAGATTATTCCCCAGGATGGACTTTTAGCCAGGAGAAGAATAAGATTTGCCATCCATTATTCAGGTGTTCCTACAGATGCCATAGCATATCTTGACGTCCCCAAGGAAACTTTTCTTGAGTTGAAAAGGACTATGGTGGCAACCATAGATAAGAAACCGGGAATCGTATCCAGGGATTTTCTTCTGCTCACCCCCGAGATGGTCTGGTACCCGGTTGCAGGAGTCAGGTTCAATACAAAAACATATATGCCGGGGGAACTGGATTTCGTAAAATACAAATTGAATGTTAAGCCAAATAATGGATTAACTCCGGTTGCTCCGGGAAAAGTTGATTCCACGGAAAGTGAATTCATTTTCACCCCGGAATCTGACCTGAATGCCCTTTCCCTGGTGATAGGTCCTTTCGAGAAAAGAACACTTATACACGATAGCGTAGAGTACAATCTATTTCTGAAACCCGAGCATGATTATTTTTCGAAGTTCTTTACTGAAATCGGAGATACCATTGGATATCTTATAGAGGAAGAAAAAACAGAGTACGAGGTGGAAGACCTGGACCTGTATTATCCATTTAAAAGGATCAACCTGGTTGAAGTCCCTGTACAATTCCATGATTACGAAAGGCCCCAGGTTCAAACCTCGGAAACTGTTCAGCCTGAGATGATTCTCATGCCAGAAAAAGGAGCGGGACTGAATTCTCTTGACTTTGCCAGGTACAAGTTTTATGAGGAACGGAATAATCGCAAGAGAGAGCAAACCACAACAAATAAAGAGATAGAGATGAGGCTATTCAAGCGTTTCCTATCCTATACCTTTTTCAGGAGCACACCCCGTACACGTCCCGTAACAGACAGCAGGCAAAGAGGCGGTGAGGAACTTATCGTGTATGATGGAGTAACATATGAGAAAAATCCATATTGCGCTTTTCCTCTTTATTACAGCTACATGACCGGATTCTCATCTCCTGAATTTCCTCTGTTCAATTCCATGGTGGAAATTTACCTGGGTCAGGGATTTTTCACACAACTGAGACAAAGCTTCAGGGGAGGTCTTAACGATAATGAAATTGCTAATAAGGCATTAGAAGATAATTCAATAACTGAGATTTTTGAAGATTGGGACAATGCCGTAACATCTGCCCTTATTTCACAGGTAGGGGGATTTGTTTTTCAGGCATTAAAGAATCAGGTTGGACTGTCAGAATTTGATGATTTTCTATACTACTACCTGGAAGATCATGCTTTTCAGGAAATCACTTTTAAACAGTTTGCTGCTGACTTCTATAATGAATTTGAAGTCGAGATCGAACCTTACTTTGAAACTTTTAATACAAAAGGTAAGATACCTTCATTCCTTGTTAGCACGCCGGAATATATTCTGACAAGGGATGAAATCGGAGAACTTTACCTGATTAAATTTTCGATGCGTAATACGGGTGATATTAAAGGTCTTGTTGATGTAACATTCCGGATTGGAGGCGGACATGGAGGAGGCGGAGGCGGCAATACTCCGAGTGAAGAAAAACGGATATATGAAATTGAACCTGGCATCTCTAAGGATATCCAAATTGTTCTGTACGACAAACCCAGGATGATGACTATTAATACACTAATTTCGGGAAACATCCCTTCCATGTTCAGTACATTCCTCAGAACACCCCAGGAAATTAATCCTGCAAATATTGAGGAATATTATAAAACCTCTGAACGGGAATTGACACTGAAAGTCCCGGATGAATTTCTGGTCGATAACGAAGATCCAGGATTCAGTTATATTTCCGTTTCAAATGAGAGTAAATTGAAACAATATTTTGATTCCCGTAAGGAAAAAGACAATGAAGTTTTCTATAAAGCCATAGATGCTAACCGGGTACCTCTAAACTGGACACCCCTTGCCCACTCTGCCTTTTACGGAGAGTCCATTCGCTCTGCATATATTACGAGGCGGGGGGAAGGAAATAATGTGGCTCGCTGGACCACCGTATTGCCGTCTGCGGGATTTTATGATGTCTATGTATTTATCCCAATGTCAGCTATGATGAGATTTGGTGATAGAGGTAGAGGAAGAAGTGGTAGCAGTAAAGGACATGGAGGCCCATCATTCGCAGATGAAGGAAGAATATATAATTACATAATCTCCTCAAATGAAGGAAGCGAGGAAGTTGAATTCAGGTTGAGTAATCTCGAGGAAGGCTGGAATAAGGTGGGTGCCTTTCATTTCCCTGCTGATACCGCCGTCATAGAACTTACTAACCGTACCAACAGCAATAGGGTTATTGCGGATGCGGTTAAATGGGTAAGGAGATAATCGTTTACTATTAAAAATGAATTACATGAATCCATTTAGAATTTACAGGAAACTGGTGCTGACCTCACTCCTGTTTATTGGCATCGCGGAGCTTGAGGGACAAGTATTACTGGATATGGATAAAGCTCTGGATATTGCCATAGAGAACAGTCCAATTATGCATCAGGTTGAACTCGACCTTCTTCGGAACCAGGAAAGACTAAATGCCCAGAGAGCCCGATTGAAGTCCCAGTTTGCCCTGGTACTGAATCCTTTTGATATGGAAAGGTCAAACAGGTTTGACCAAAGAACCAGTGAATGGTTCGTAAATGAAACGGCCAGTTCTGCCGGTACCTTCCAGATAAATCAACGGATCCTGCCAACCGACGGAACTATTTCCCTTAGAAATACCTTCTGGTATAATTATAATAATTCAGCGTCCGCAGCTGCAATAGATCCTATATCCAGGACCTGGAATAACCGGCTGAGTCTGAATCTGACACAGCCAATATTTACCTATAACCGGACAAAAGTTGAACTGGAAACGGTTGAATTAAGTTACGAATCTGCCCTACTGAGATAC
>JAUUZM010000137.1 GCA_030589965.1 Bacteroides sp. | reverse complement strand
TCAGGAAAGCTGTTATAAATACGGCAGAGGGAAATATAATTCGCCAACTGGCCATGCTTCCCCGGAAGGGTATTCAATACACTGGACTTATCCACCTCTCCAGGAAGCTGTGGACCAGTAAGTCTCAGAAGTTAATTAACAGAAAAATTAAAAAATACTTTGTTCTGGCAGACTTTATTGAGGAAAATCTTGAAAGGACAGATCACTCAGCTGAAACCAGTTTCTTCTACCCGGTATATTTTCCTGTGAGCAACTCAACTGAGTCCTCTGAGAAAAAAAAACAGGATGAATTCATGGTAAGCATTCCCGGAGCGGTTGATTTTGCCCGCCGGGATTATTATTCCCTTATGGATGAGATCGCATCAAACGGGGCGCCGGAAGGTATCAGGTTCGTTCTGCTGGGAAGGACTAGCGGCAGGGATGGAAAAAAACTGATTGAGAGGATTCAGGAAGAGGGACTGGAAAATAGTTTTACATGGTTTGATGGATTTGTGGAACCTTCCGTCTTTTATGAATATCTCTCCAGGTCAGGATTGATACTTCCCCTGATCACACCCGATTCACATGATTACAAAGATTATCTTAAATATAAAATTACCGGCACATACAATCTTGCCTGGGGATTCAAGATACCTATGCTAATGCATGACTCGTTTGATCAATATGAAATTTTTAGAAAAACCTCCATGTTTTATCCCGGTGGGGGGATGTTGCAGGTTCTGAAAGAACTGGACCAGGAAAAGCTTGGATCTCTAAGAAAAGATATTGCCGGAATGAAGGATTTTGATTTCGAGTTGCAGGCTGAAAAATATGTAGATTTCCTTAAACGCTGAGCTCGTCACTGAAGCTTAGAAAGCTTTTTACTTCATTGATGGTATTGCCTATAGTAAAATAATCCACTACCCTCTGGTACCCTTGCTGTCCGAAGTCATCACAAAGTTTTTTATTTTTCGACAATTCAACGACCTTCTCAGCCATGGCTTCAATGTCTCCTCTTGGTACAAGGTAGCCGCTGACTCCATCATCAACGACCTCTGCTGAACTTTTAATATCAAATGCTATCACAGGTTTCTTTTCTGCCATGGCTTCAACCATAACATATCCAAAACCTTCCCAGCGTGAAGTAAGCAGAAATACATCTATATCGTAATAAAATTGTTCTACATTTTCAATAAAACCCAGCAGGATGACCTCATCCTGTACGCCTCTTTGTTTGACCTGCTTATTCAGCCAGGACTTAAGTTTCCCGGCCCCGGCAATCAGGACCCTGAATTTGATTCCCTTCGCTTTCAATATCTCAGCCAGCTGGATCAGGTAGATTTGCCCTTTTTCCTCTGAAAGCCGCCCGGCATTCCCCAATATAATCTCACCATCCCTTCTCTCATATACATGATTCTCGTCAGACACCTGCCTCTGGTCCAGATCAATGCCCGGATAAATAACATGGATTTTAGAGGGGTCAATAAGATTGGGATTATTGGCCAGAACAGATCGTTTGGTTTCCTCTGAATTAGCTATCATTCGTGTAATAACCTTTCTGAACAGAAAGCGGTTCAGGAAAGTATTTCTTACGGGAATAGCATTGGCCCGTTTGTATATAATATTATGAACCCCTGCCAGTTTAGCTGCTATCCCCGCAACCTTCAGGTCTGATGAAAGGTTCATAATGAGTGTTTTCACTTTCTCTTGTCTGAAAACTCTACTCAGCCGCAATATCTTGAGGGGATTCAGGAAGCTTAGGTTTCCTACTTTGATCCCGTAATGATCCAATCCGGCAGCATCAAATTTCATTAATAACTCGCTCCTGGGATGGGCAAATGCCAGCACATCATGCCCCATGGAAGATAGTCCGGTTGAGAGATCATAATGCCATTTCTCTCCACCGCCCCAGGTACGCAGACTGTTGAAGAAGCATATCCGAACTTTCTCATTCCTCACGGCATCCCTGTTGAGCTTCCTTAGTTTTGCATACTTTAGGAATGTCTCATGAGCCGAATTCATGCTGATCACAAGGCCATAAAACCCGTCCATGAAACCGAACTTTATGAAATAGTCCCTGAACAACCTCCAGATAGGATGAAAAAGAATATTGAACAGCGAAGCCTGCCTTCCCACTTCAAAAAATGACTTGGCGGCAATATCAGAGAATTTATTGATCTGCTCAATATGCTGGTTGATGCTGTAATAAGAAAAATGAAGAATATCGCCTTTCAGGAAATTTCTGCTGCACCCTTTCTCAAGAATGAAATGATCGTGGGGATTCATACCTCCCCATTCCCCTTTGCGGCTATCCCATAACCTAAGTTTCCTGGAAGGATACCAGCTTGAATGTTTTATCCACTTCCCGCAATAATTAGTCAGCCTGTTAAAGTAATAACCATCAGATATCCAGTCATTCTTTACTTCACGAATAGAGCGTTTGAGCCGGTCACTCAGAAGCTCATCGGCATCAAGTGATAAAATATGCGGGTATTTGGCCTGGGTAATTGCCCAGTTCTTTTGTTCAATATGTCCCTCGAAAGGATGCTTGATAAACCGTACACCATAATTATTGCATATCTTCTCGGTTCCATCAGTAGAATAGGAATCGACAATAACGATGTCATCCGCAATATCCCTGACTGACTCCAGGCAACGGGCAATGTTTCTTTCTTCGTTAAATGTTATTATTACAACGGATAGCTTCGTCATTCAGCCTGCTATTTTTGGGGAGTCCGAAATTACAAAATATAATCTATTCATGGAAATACACTCGTTTCACACGTTCAGATAATCCGGCAAGAATTTCATATGGTATGGTCCCCAGCTTATCCGCAAGTTCTGTAACCGGTTTCTCTTTCCCGAAAACGAGAACCTCATCTCCTTCCTGAGCATTGATTCCAGAAAGGTTAATCATGCACATGTCCATGCAAATATTGCCAAGCACAGGGGCCTCAGTCCCATTTACCAGAAAGCTTATTCCTCTTTTACCAAGATCCCGTCTTAATCCGTCCGCATAGCCAATCGGAACAATACCAATTCTAAGGTTTTCTGTTGCTATATAGTTTCGGCCATAGCCAACAGATTCTCCTTTCTTGACAGATTTAGTCTGTGAGATGATGCTCTTCATGGTACTGACAGCTTCCAGGTTCTGGCCGGCCGGCGTACCTATTCCATACAAGCCAATTCCCAGTCTAACCATATCAAAACCCGCTTCGGGGAATCTTTCGATCCCTGCTGAATTAAGGATATGTCTCAAAGTATCTCCAGGAAACTTATCCAGGATCCTATCGCTCATTCTTTGAAAAGTTGATATCTGAAGGCGTGTAAAATCATCGTATTCGGGTTCGTCTGAGGTGGCCAGGTGAGAAAAGACCGAGCGAATAACAATAGCTGGTCTGGCCTCAAGAACCTCGAATAATTGATCCAGTTCCTCTTCCCTGAAGCCCAGGCGGTTCATTCCGGATTCAAGTTTCAGGTGGATTGGGTAAGATTCCAGGTTCCTCCTTTCCAGGGCAGCAATAAAAGTAAAAAGGCTTCTGAAATTATAGATTTCCGGTTCCAGGTCATGATCGATCATCAGGTCAAAACCGGATACTTCCGGGTTCATGACAAGGATGGGAAGATGGATGCCTGATTCCCTTAATGTTATTCCCTCGTCAACAAAGGCAACACATAGATAATCTACCTTCTGGTATTGAAGAACATTAGCTATCTCAGCTGACCCGCTCCCATATGAAAATGCCTTGACCATAACCATTATTCTGGCATTTGTCATCGATCGGTAGGTATTCAAATTATGGATCATGGCATTCAGATCGATCTCAAGGACGGTCCTGTGGTTTTTTTCCTGCAGACGCTGCGTGATCTTTTCAAAAGCAAAAACCCGTGAGCCCTTTATGAGAATGGCTTCATCCTTGAATTCCATGGAATTCATATGGGATAAAAAATCAGCTGTAGTGGGATAGAAACGACTGTTTTCCCCGAATAATCTTTGCTGATTCATTAAAGCAGGACCAATGCCAATAAAGCAATCAATATTTTTTTTCTTTACCAATCCGGCCACTTCCCTGTAAAGCTCATCCCCTTCCTTACCGGATTGCATGATATCGGAAAGAATCAGGGTTCTGGAAGTATGCTGATTTTGTTGATTCAGGTAATCAAGGGCTATTGAGAGAGAAATTATATCCGAATTATAGGTGTCGTTAATCAGGGAGCAATTATTTATGCCCTTTACCATCTCCATTCTCATGGCAACCGGATTGAGGTCTGCCAGGCGGGATTGGATAACAACTGCTGGAATTTCAAGCAGAACCATAAGGCTGATGACCTGCATGGCATTTTCAATGGAAGCCTTATCCTGAAAAGGAAGGTCCAATTCTGTCCTCTCCCCATGATAATCAATGGTAATTTTTTTTCCACCTTCCTGATCCTTCAGCTCCACTATATTCAAATCCCCTTTATTGTTCTCAGACCAGGTAAATAGTTTTTCCCTTTTGAATTCCTTCCTGATTATTTCATCCAGTTCCAATTGGTCATTGCAATAGATTAGGGTACGGCAGTCCCTGAACAATTTAACCTTCTCTCCCACCTTTTGAGTCCGATTTTCAAATCCTTCCTGATGGGCTTCCCCAATATTCGTGAAAATCCCTATGTCTGGTTTGATTATATGCTGAAGTTTTTCCATTTCCCCCGGCAGGGAAATGCCTGCTTCAAAAATCGCAATTTCAGTATCCTCTTCAAGTAAAAGGACTGAAAGCGGTACACCAACCTGTGAATTGTAACTTTTGGGACTTCTAACGATCTTTTTATCGGGGGATAGTACCTGGTGTATCCATTCCTTAACAATGGTTTTTCCATTGCTACCTGTTACTCCAATAACCAGTGCTTTATGCATGGATCTGTGATGCCCAGCGAGTGACTGCATGGCTTTTAGAGGATTTTTGACCAGGAGAAAGGATACTTCGCCATCCCTGTTTTCTTCAGGAGCAGGGATTTCCTGGACCATGAAGGAGCGAATGCCACGCCGTATTAACTCAGGAATGTACTGATGCCCATCATGACGTTCTCCCCGGATTGCCACAAAGAGAACATCCCCGGCCTGGTAAAGGGTCCGGCTGTCAATGCTTAACCTGGAGACTTTCGCCCGGTCAGAACCGGAAATCTCTCCTCCACATATCTCGGCTATGTCCC
This sequence comes from Bacteroides sp., assembly GCA_030589965.1. Taxonomy (GTDB): domain Bacteria; phylum Bacteroidota; class Bacteroidia; order Bacteroidales; family SM23-62; genus SM23-62. The sequence continues at coordinate 2,680 of JAUUZM010000137.1, read as the reverse complement.
TGAGAGTATAATTCATTCGGAATTACTGTAGCATTTTCTGCATAATGGTTCGTACAGGTCTTTCTCCCCGATTAGAACCAGTTTCTCGGCTTTCATTTTGCGGTGGGTATGATGTGCAATATTTCCACACCGGACGCATATGGCATGAACCTTTGTAACAAATTCTGCTGTGGCAATCAGTCCGGGCATAGGCCCAAAAGGTCTTCCCATAAAATCCATATCAAGACCGGCCACAATAACCCGTGTCCCGTTGTTGGCAAGCTGATTCACCACCTCAATTATTCCCATGTCAAAAAACTGTGCTTCATCCACCCCCACTACTTCCACATCGGAGGCCAGCAGTAAAATATTTCCTGCGGTTGAAACCGGAGTAGAGTGGATTGCATTCTCATCATGCGATACCACAGCATCTTCAGCATAGCGGACGTCTATCTGGGGTTTGAAGATTTCCACCTGCTGCATGGCAATCTTGGCCCTCTTCAAGCGGCGTATTAATTCTTCCGTTTTACCAGAAAACATGGAACCGGTAATGACTTCTATCCATCCCCTTTTCTCTGTCTTATTTGCATGACTCTCAATAAACATCAGGTAAGAAAATCGTTTTTTTATCGTTACTTTTACATGGGCCAGGGGATTGAATATTCCTGGTTGCAACAAATTTAATCTTTTTACAGAGTAAAATAAGCAAAAGTGAACAGTATGCTGTTCTAAACCCGTTTTTATGGAACAGAAATTAAAAGATATTAGTAAAAAAGCCGAAGATCTGAGCAAAAAGATCAGTAAGCTCCAGGATGAAAATACTCTTCCAATAATCGAGCTGGACATAATCCTACTGGATATCCGGACCTTATACGAAGAAATTAAAAATCTGCAGACTGCTGCCGAAGGTACACCTGTTGAAGAACCACCGCATGAGGTTCCCCGTAAGGAAGATCTCCGGGAGGAGGCTTCACCAGTTGAAAATCATCAGGAAGCAGCAGCAGTTGAAGTTCCTCAGGAGGAGGTCCCGATAGCTGAAGTCCCTCAAGTGGAGGTCCCGATAGCTGAAGTCCCTCAGGAGGAGGTCCCGATAGCTGAAGTTCCTCCATCCGAAGCTTCTGAAAAATCGCCTGAACTCACTACTCTGGCTGACAGATACAAGGGAGAAAAAAGGTACATAAATGAGAGTCTTGCAGGGAATATTGAGAAAAATGATATAAGCTCCAAAATCCAGTCGAAACCGATTCAACATATCAGTTCTGCCCTGGGTCTGAATGACCGTTTCAAACTGATCAATGATTTATTTAATGGAGACAAAGACAGCTTTCAAAATACAATTAGTGTTCTCGATACTTCTTCAAATTTCAATGAAGCATTTACCTATATTAACTCCTCATTTGATTGGGATATGGAAGAGGATTCAGTACAATTATTGCTGGAATTGGTCAGACGAAAGTTTATAGTTAATCAGGATGAGTAAACTCTTCATAGTTCCCACACCGGTAGGAAACCTGCAAGACTTTACCTACAGGGGCGTAAGTATATTGGAGGAAGCAGACCTGGTCCTGGCTGAAGATACCAGAAAAACAGGGATACTCCTTAAACACTATAATCTCACAAAAAAGACCCTTTCCCATCATAAGTTCAATGAACATAAATTTCTCAGATCTCTGATATCAAGGATAGAGTCAGGAGAAAGCGTTGCCCTGGTATCCGATGCAGGAATGCCCGGCATATCTGATCCCGGCTACCTCCTCATACGCGAATGCATCAGGAACGGAATTGAAGTGGAAGCGCTTCCCGGCCCGACCGCCTTCCTTCCAGCACTGGTAGCCTCCGGCCTGCCATGTGAGCGATTCTGTTTTGAAGGATTTCTGCCTGTAAAAAAAGGTCGGAAGAAGAAGCTCGAGGAACTTCGGGATGAAAAACGGACTATGATATTTTACGAGTCGCCATTTCGGGTCTCCAAAAGTCTTGCTCAGTTCTCAGAGGTTTTCGGTGCTGACCGGCCGGCCTGCCTTGCCCGGGAACTTAGCAAAATTCACGAAGAATACATACGGGGCAGCCTGGAAGATATTCTTGATATTATCAGCGGACGAGAATTAAAGGGGGAATGCATACTCCTCGTAGGAGGCAAAACCTGATCTGTTCGTTTTCGAACACCTGCCTGCCCCAAAACGTTCACTTTTACCCATAAAAATATTCTATTCGCTCTTATATTACGCTCATTACTTGAGCCTTACATATTTTGGCATAATAGATGGACTATCTTCTCCGATGAACCTAAAAATGGAGGATGTTAAAATGAAAACCTTAATTAGAACCCTGGCTCTTTTCAGTTTATTGCTGCTTGGATGCGTTGGACTGATGGGACAAAAAAGTCTTCTTTTACAGGATATCCAACCCTTGATGACTTATTCTTCAGAATCCAAATCCGATATCATTCTTAGTGCTGACAATAGCTCAAACTCTTACCATTTCTATCTGGAAGAAAGAATCCAGGTAAAAGAATGGATGATAAACCAAGATGCATGGCTGGCAGAAGGCAGTGCTGGACTCAGCCTGGCGATGCGAGTTGAAACAGAAAAAAAATTGCTGCTTGAAGATTGGATGATAAGCAATTTCAGGATAGGAGACCCCTGGTTAAGCAAGCTGGTGAAGGAACAAAATGAACCCCCTCTGAAACTGCAGGACTGGATGC
>JAUUZM010000114.1 GCA_030589965.1 Bacteroides sp. | reverse complement strand
GATCTTCGCCCTTCCATCCGGAAAAGCCTTCGAGCAACTGCAGGCGTTCTGAGGAGGGATTAACATCAATGTTTATTCCTGATCCATCTTCGGCCGGGGCCTGGTATCCCTTATCTTCCACAGCAAATCCTTTCGGGGGAAGTTCGAGTCCGGCCGGTTCACTGAGTTTTACTTCTTCACCCTTCTGGTTCATGAGGGAATCCGTTCTTGGGTCGAATGTGAGATCTCCGGCAATCGCCAGCGCCGTCACCATTTCCGGAGAAGCGACGAAGGCATGGGTTTTTGGATTGCCGTCATTCCTTTTAGCAAAATTCCGGTTAAAAGAAGTGATGATGGAATTATTATCAAGTTTGTCGGCATCATGTCTCGCCCACTGACCAATGCAAGGTCCGCATGCGTTGGCAAGAACCACGCCACCAATATCTTTAAATACCTGCAGAAGACCATCCCGTTCAATGGTGTATCTGACCAGTTCGGATCCCGGGGTTATGGTGAATTCGGAATTTGCCCGGAGACCTTTCGCGATAGCCTGCTTTGCAATGGAGGCAGCCCTGGTAATGTCTTCGTATGAAGAATTTGTACATGAACCAATCAGTCCAACTTCCAATTTGGCCGGATAATTATTCTCTTTTACTGCATTTGCGAATTCTGAGAGTGGCCAAGCCTTATCAGGTGAAAATGGTCCGTTTATATGAGGTTCAAGTTCGGATAGATTAATCTCTATTACCTGGTCAAAATAGGTTTCAGGATCTTCATATACCTCGGGATCCCCGCTAAGGAATCTGGCCACATGGTCGGCTTCAATGGCGACGGCTTTTCGTTCCGTACCTGAAAGATATTCTGACATTTTTTTATCATATCCAAACACTGAGGTGGTTGCTCCGATTTCCGCTCCCATATTACAAATGGTGCCTTTTCCGGTACAGGAAATGCTTTTTGATCCCTCTCCAAAATACTCAACAATGCAGCCGGTTCCCCCCTTCACAGTCAGGATACCTGCGACCTTCAGAATAACATCCTTTGCCGATGCCCATCCACTAAGTTTTCCGGTGAGTTTAATCCCAATTAATTTTGGAAACTTCAGTTCCCATGGCATCCCTGCCATTACATCCACGGCATCTGCTCCTCCGACACCTACGGCAACCATTCCCAGTCCCCCGGCATTCACTGTATGAGAGTCTGTTCCTATCATCATACCTCCGGGGAAGGCATAATTTTCGAGGATGACCTGGTGAATAATTCCGGCTCCCGGTTTCCAGAAACCAATCCCATACTTATTTGAAACGGAGGCCAGGAAATCAAATACCTCCTTGTTCAATTCAAGAGAGTCTGAAAGGTCTTTTTTGGCGCCATCCTTCGCAAGAATCAGATGATCGCAATGAACCGTTGAAGGGACTGCTGCCTTATCACGGCCTGCCTGCATAAATTGGAGGAGGGCCATCTGGGCGGTTGCATCCTGCATAGCTACCCGGTCCGGGCGAAAATGGACATAATCCTCGCCACGTTTAAAATCTTTTAATTCCTGTCCATCATCAAGATGTGAATAAAGTATCTTCTCAGAAAGCGACATGGGCCTTTCGAGAATTTTTTTTGCTTTTTTTATTTTCTCAGGCAGGTTTGCATATGCCTCCCGAATCATTTCAATATCAAATATCATGTTTGAAAGTTTGTTGGTTTCCGATATGCTAACAAATTTAATTGTTTAAAACTATTATAGATGCCGGTAAGTTATTAATTCGTATTTTTATCTTCAGACAGTCAAACTATAAAAGAAAGTAAAGCCTTTTATCCAATAGCCCGTAAAACCCGCTCGCTTCGGGGGTGGGATATAAGGGCAAAATATTTTAACAAACTAACAATGATATTCTGTGATAAATGACATTAAGGATTGAAACTAATCCAGATTTCAGTATTGGGCATATAAATAATACGTATATCAATACTGTGAAGGACAAATTAACCGCCGGGCAGGCGGGGCTGGTCTGTGGATCGAATCGCGTTGGTGGTCGGAAGCAGAAACCTGCAGGAATCCGCGAGGAAGTACTGCCCATGGCTTCCTTTGAAGCCGTAGGAATCCCTTTCATTTATGGAATGGAGGAAGTCAATTACAGTAGTTTATGAAACTGGTAAATCTCCTCGTGGAAAATTTCCGGATTAGCATCCGGTCCATTCGTGCAAACAGCCTCAGAGCAGTTCTCACGATGCTCATTATTGGATTCGGAATAATGGCGCTGGTGGGAATATTAACTGCCATTGATGCCATCCGGAGCTCTATCACCCAGGAGTTCTCACGAATGGGTGCAAATACTTTTTCTATTGAGAGCAGATCCATTAACGTACATTTTGGAGGTGAACGTGAACGTAAGAAGAATTACGACTATATCTCATTCAGGGAAGCAAAGGAATTTAAAGAATCGTATGAATTCCCGGCTGAAGTAAGTATCTGGACCAGGGCAACTGGTATAGCAACAGTTAAGCATAAATCGAATAAATCCCATCCCAATATAACAGTTCTCGGTGCCGATGAGAATTATCTCAATACTGCTGGATACGAAGTTGATAAGGGGCGGGGATTCTCTGCACAGGAAGTGAAGATGAACCGGAATTATGCCATTATTGGTCAGGGCATAGTACGTAAGGCATTTGATAAAAATGAAGATCCGATGGACAAATTAATCACCGTTGGGAATGGGAGGTATAAAGTTATTGGAGTACTCAAATCGAAAGGTTCCTCAATGGGAGGGGATAGCGACAATATATGCATATTGCCATATACCAATGTCAGACAATACTTTTCACGGCCACAGATGCGATATTCCATCAATGTGACACCCATGGATGTTACCCATATGGAACCTGCCATGGGAGAGGCAGAGGGTGTCTTTAGACAGATTCGGAATCTGGATGTGAAGGATGAATCAGATTTTCACCTGAACCGCAGTGACAACGTTGCAAACATGATGATTGAAAATCTGAAATTTGTAACCATTGCCGCAACCCTGATTGGAGTCATTACACTTTTTGGAGCTGTTATCGGCTTAATGAATATTATGCTCGTTTCAGTTACAGAAAGAACAAGGGAAATTGGTATACGGAAAGCGATCGGGGCAAAAGCAGTAACCATAAAACAACAATTCCTTTTTGAGGCCGTTCTGATTGGGCAGTTTGGAGGAATCGTCGGTATTATACTTGGGATTATGGTGGGTAACCTGGTCAGTATGGTTGTTAAGACTCCCTTTTTCATTCCCTGGGCATGGATCATCCTTGGCTTTATACTATGCTTCCTGGTGGGTGTTGTTTCAGGCTACTACCCGGCACAAAAAGCGAGTAAGCTGGACCCGATTCTTGCATTACATTATGAATAATAAAGAAAATATGTAATTTTAATCGATGGAAAATCTAAATATTCAGCCAACATTTAATACACCCCTGGTTAATTTCAGTGCTGAATCCGGCAAACTGATTATGAAAGGGCGTTCCATTCCAGAAGATCCAGGCGAGTTCTACGATCGCATCCTGAAGTGGCTTGAGGATTATTTTACTAAGACTAAACTGGATACTGTGCTTGAGTTCCAGATTGAATATGCAAACAGTGGTTCTTCCAAGTATATACTTGAGATACTCAAGGATGTACAGAAATTTGCCGCTGCCGGAAAAAATGCGAGAGTACTCTGGTGTTATGAAGAGGATGATGAATCGATTGAAGAACTGGGTGAATTATACCAGAGTGCAATAAACCTTCCTTTTGAACTGAAAGCCATCTATGATGATGAGGATAATGATTAATTTTAATCTGTTCATCCATTAAATAACAAAAGGCTGCCCCATTCGGAGCAGCCTTTCTGCATCTACTATATTATGAAATTTTGATAAGGATTTTAAATAAGCCACCTGACATCGCGTAGTGATGTAGTGGCGATTTAAAGATCCTTTCAAAATAACTAGAAAAGTTTTACAATCAGATCAACTACACGGCTAGAATATCCCCATTCGTTATCATACCATGAAAGTATCTTAACCATTTTTCCCTGTACCATTGTGCTGTCTGCATCAAAAATACTTGAAGCAGGATTTCCGATAACATCAACAGAAACGATAGGATCTTCGGTATACTCAAGAATTCCCTTCATGGGTCCTTCAGCTGCAGCCTTAATGGCAGCATTTACTTCTTCTTTCGTAACTTCTTTTTCAAGTACAGCAACCAGGTCAACGAGTGATCCTGTAGGAGTGGGAACCCTTACTGCGAGTCCGTCCATTTTACCTTTCAGAGCAGGAATTACTTTACCAACAGCTTTAGCAGCACCGGTTGTGGTGGGAATCTGTGAAACAGCTGCTGAACGAGCTCTTCTCAGGTCAGAGTGAGGAGCATCCAGACCAGCCTGGTCATTTGTATAAGAGTGAATGGTTGTCATGAAACCCTGTGAGATACCAAATGTATCGTTCAAAACCTTGGCAACAGGAGCCAGGCAGTTGGTAGTACAGGAAGCGTTTGAAACACATTCGTCTTCGGGTCTGAGATCATCGTCATTTACCCCAAGAACTATCATATTGTCAATCTCATCTTTTGCAGGAACAGTAAGGATAACTTTCTTTGCCCCATTCTTAAGGTGGTCACCATAACCGCCTTTAGCACTTTCCTTTTCCCTGAAAACGCCAGTTGACTCAACTACTACATCCGGTGTATCTGCCCATTTGATTTCAGCTGGACTTCTGTCCGCAGTAACCTTAAGTTTTGCGCCGTTAACTATGAGGGAATCACCATCGTAGGAAACTTCACCTGGGAATCTTCCCTGGGTGGAGTCATATTTCAATAGGTGAGCCAAAGTTTTAGTATCCGTTAGGTCATTGATACCGACAAATTCGATGTTCGGGTTTTCCAGTCCAATTCTGTAGACCATTCTTCCGATTCTCCCGAATCCATTAATTGCTACTTTAATTTTTGCCATGATTATAATCTGATTTATTGGTAAATTCGTTTTTTTCGAAACGCAAAAGTAAGCATTCTACCGGAATTCTTCAAGGAATGGGAGGGAAGAAATCAAGAAATATTTAATGGAAAGAAAAGATTAATAGCCGGAGTTACTTTCTTTGACAATTCCCCTGGCATCTACAACCTTCCCGAAGCGATAGCTTACAGAGAGAGTGAGATAGTAGAAACTGTTTTGATCAGTCGCAAGAATTTCCATTTTTTTTGGAAAAAGGTCCAGGCTGACTGAGGTTTCAATGGCATGAATATTTATATCACTGGTGCTGTATTCAAAAGACATTCCAAATTTGCCATAGATTCCAGGCATTACAGAGATTTCATTTATCCCTTTAAAAAAAGAGGCCCTTCCATAGATAGATCCATGTCCGAGTCCAGCATTGAATTTTTCTTCTGATATATAATACTGGGGTGGATTACCTGTCCCGTCCGTTTTATATACTTCATAATAAATCGGTTTCAGGACCCCTAGTACAGGACCGAAAGAAAAAAATCTTCGTATGGAGATACCTCCCCGGTCAATCTTCCTGTATATTTCCTTTTGTTTTCCCCAGCCTCCCCTGAAATTAAAAAAGAGATTCGTTTTTCCATACACGAAACTCCGGTTATTAGCATAGGAGTTCGTTATTTTCACTTCTTTGGGATGTTTGATGTTGGCGAAGTCAATTTCCCAGATATTCTTATTTCTGGCATTCATTCGTTTTGCAAAGCGTGCACTCACGCCCCATCCGTTAGAATTCAGAAGGATTCCAATCGATCTTTCATTGCGGTAAAAAATTGCTGGATTTTTCCTTAGATCACCCTGGGCAAAAAGGAAACCCTCAGCCAATATTAGCAGTGGTATGCCCAGAATCCATTTTTTCATCGTTTACTCTGTGGAATATGAACGCCCGTCAAAATATAATGTGCATGGAAAGATACGCCGGTATCCTTAAAAAATATTTTGCACCCATGCCCTGCTGAGGGCTGGCATCTGTGCTTATTATCCTCTGTCGGTCTGTTCGGTTTCAACTTCTGCGTAAGCCGGACATATTTTTTGGTTGCATGAGAATGATGCTATGGCCAGCACAACAACTATTAAAACCAGTAGAACTTTTGCCTTTATCATGAGTATTGCAATTTATTTCACACTTGTCAGATGCTAAATTTACAACTTTTTTTTAATTCACTGTTGTTATAACCTTGTTAAAAGGGAATAAACTAAAAAGCTGTCCCTCCCTAAGCATGGGGAATGGGACAGCTTAATAACGTTGATAACTTTAAGATTATTGCCACTCAGGCACCCTTCCGGGGGTCCATGGAGCACCAATGGCATCCAATTCGCCGTTCAGGGAGGTGATTTCCTTGTTGATGGATTTCAGCTCCTCGAGTACGGGAGGAAATTCCTCAGTGAGGATTTCGTAATTGTCTGATTGTGTTTTAGTAGTGCCTGAAGATGTACTTATGGATGCATAGATTATTGAGCTCAATCTCCGGAACAATGGCATAGGTGAGGGAGGGATTTCTTCCCAGCTGGCCTTTGCTTCACGCCCGTTCAGGGTAAGCATTACGTCTTCCAGTCTTCTTTCAACTTTCGTTGCTCTGCTCATAAGTTCAGATGGACTGCCAGGTGTATTATGCAATGTCTGTTTGATGAGTATAACTTTCTTCTGAAGGTCTTCTGTAAAGTTCTCAGCGGCCGCCATACTACTTGTAAGATTGGCAACTTTGGATTGGAATTCAATCACATCCTCCCTGCTTTCTGCCGGTAGAGTGGCCAGGTTAAGGGACTTTGCTTTCAGGGGTACATCGCCTGCCAGCTCGGTTATTCCATCCCGTGTTATAATTGAGAGGCTAACACTGTAGTCTCCGGGCATTATCGGCATTCCGAATCCGCCTCCTCCTCTTCTGCCAGGGGATTTAGCAGGCACAGGTGTGAATTTCTCAGTCGATGGAGGAACGGGCTGGAAGGGGCCATAGGTCAGATCCCAGGTAATACGCTGAATACCCTTCTCTGCCTTTGCACTGAGTTTCCTGATTTCTCTTCCTTTTTCATCCTTAATACTAAAAACCAGATAAGGAGAAATTTCCTGCTTTTCTGCTTGCAGCTCTTCGTATGCAGGTTGAGGAATGGGTTTCTTTTCCTTGAAAAGTTCCTTTTCCCTTTCTTCCCTTTCAGCTTTCAGGGTTTTAGGTACATCTTTTATATAATAGGTAATAGTTGCACCATACTCAGGATTATCTGCTGAAAAGAAGTTTGATCCCTGTCCATATTTTCCTCCGGTCCGGATAAACATCTTGGCATCTTTCACAGGAAAAATAACTGCTTTCTCTTCCAGCATTTCCTTTTTAAATTCCCGCAAAGGGGTATAATCATCAAGAATATAAAATCCCCTGCCGAAAGTTGCAATAGCCAGGTCATTCTCTCTTTGCTGGATCTCGATATCCCTTACAGCGATTGGGGGAAGTCCTGACTGCAAGGGTACCCATTCCTTACCACCGTCTACTGAGAAATGTATTCCAAACTCAGTCCCGACAAACAATAGTTCCGGATTTACAAAATCCTGCTGGATGGTCCATGTAGATCCATCTTCAGGAAGATTATTACTAAGGGATGTCCATGTGCTTCCCTTGTCGGTACTTTTCATGACATATGGTTTGAAGTCATCCCGTTTATGATTATTAAATGTTGCATAAACAACATTCTCATTAAACCTATCCGCCAAAATATCACTAACATAAGTGTTTGCCGGGATTCCGGGGAATGATTTCACCTGTGTCCAGTTTCCGCCAGCATCTTCCGTGACGGATATTACACCGTCATCCGTTCCTACAAACAGAAGATCCTCTTTGACGGGTGATTCTACCATTGATACTGCCATTCCATAAAGGGAAGTTGATACATCTTTCACCACTGCATCATAACTCCAGTATTGTCCCATTACCGGCCAGGTATTACGGTCAATCTCTGCGGTAATATCCTCGCTGATAACAGTCCATGAATCTCCGCGGTCATCGCTTCTGAAAATCTTGTTTGCACCCATATAGAGTCTTGTACCTTTATGGGGACTGATAATCAGGGGAGCGTCCCAGTTCCATTTATAGGAGTCTTCGCCCTTTCCGGGTCTGGGCTTAATACCAGTTCCTTCGCCGGATTTGCGATCATAGCGTTCTACATTTCCATATTGCCATTCGCAGTAAACAATATTAGGGTCATCCGGATCAACGGCCACCCAGAATCCATCACCACCAAGGATATCTTTCCAGTCCTCGTTAGTAACACCTCCTCGGCTGGTGTTTTGAGATGGACCTGCAAGGGTATTGTTGTCCTGGGTTCCACCGTATACATAATAAAACGGCCACTCATTATCGACCATAACCCTGTAAAACTGGGTTACGGGGAGGTTTGATTTATAATCCCATAATTTTCCTCCGTCAAAACTTTCGTAGACTCCACCATCACCACCAATTAACAGGTGTTCGGAGTCAGCCGGGTTGATCCAGAGTGCATGGTCATCCACATGACGGCCCTCAGTACTGATTGAGGACCAGGTTTTGCCGCCATCTCGTGTAACCTTGGTACGGGTTTCGGTTGAATATACCACATCCACATCGTTTGGATCACAGACAATCTCATTATAGTATTGTCCGCTGCTATGATAGTCGTTAACCTTGTTCCAGGACTCACCACGGTTGGTTGATTTGTAAAAACCGCCGTCATCTCCTGCAGCTTCCATGAT
>JAUUZM010000287.1 GCA_030589965.1 Bacteroides sp. | reverse complement strand
TCATACTCCGGAGCAAATAAGGGAAACATACAGGGCCGGAGCAGATATTATTGTAGTTGGTTCAGCCATTGAAAAGGGAGCCAGAGCCATGGATATCCTGCTGAACGAGGCGGGAAAAATAAAGAGGGGAAATTCCTAATTCACAAGTTCGAGAATAATATCCCCTGTCGACACATTGGGTCGGGCGATATTCAGGAAGTAAGAAATGGTTGGTGCAATATCGATCATTTTAACCGGGCGGGTTAATGTGGACCGTTTTATTTTCCAGCCATACCAGATCAGGGGCACATGATTGTCGCCCAGATAAGATGAATGGTAAGAGTCCCCGTTGACCTGCTCCATCCAGCCCGGAGCCAGGTTAATGATCACATCACCGGAACGCTTCTGATGATACCCATTCTGCATCTTATGAAAAATACCTTCAGAGAAATTGCTGGTCTGCAAAGTATAGGAGGTAACTGCATTAGATACACCTTCAAACTGGATCAGGAACTGAGCAGTATGTTCCTGAATCTCCTGGTAGGATATCCCGGATGTTTCAATTAGCTCATGATTCAGGTATATCTGTTGTCCGTAATAATACTTAACCCAGTCCCCCTGACCATAGATGGCATTCAGGTAGGAACCCAGCAGGTGCAGAGAGCTGTTTGGACTGAATTCCCCGGAAGGGATCTTACTGGCTTCAAGATAATCGGGAGTATAAGCCAGACCATGATCAGATGTAAGAATAACCAGTGTATTTTGCATCCCCACATACCTGTCAATAAACTCAAGTAAGAGAGCAATCTCCCTGTCCAGTCTTAGCATGGCATCCTGTACCTCCACAGAATTTGCGCCGAATTGCTTGCCTATATATTCGTTTGCAGAAAAACCAATAGAAAGATAATCCGGGTATTCATCCTGTCCCAGCTCCTCATTAATAATAATGGCTGTAGCAAAATCCCGGGTAAGAACATTCCCGAAAGGAGTGTATTTCAATATTCCGAAATCCCCTTTATTCCGCTTCAGGGAGGAAATCTCATCAAGATCATAGGGAAAAATGCTTCGCCCATCCAGACCGATTTCAAATTCACTGGTATCACTGCCTGATTCAACATATGATGAAAGGGGCAGCATGGGTTCCCAGCTACGTGTGAGATATGATTCCGGGAACTTCTTTTCATTAAACTCCACTACCCAGGCAGGAAGCGAGTCTATATAATACGAACTGCTGATCCAGTTCCCGGTTTCATCATCATACCAGAAGGCATAATCGGCTGAGTGGCCGGCAGAAAGGATTGCAGCACTGTTATCAAGGGCCACACCGATAATTTTCGATTTGAAATTTGTGGACAGGTGAATCTCATCCCCTATAGTGGAAGCCAGTAAATTATTGGGAGAATACTGTCCGGATTCAAAACTCCCGCCAACTGTATTCATTTTCTCGTCCTCGACACAATATATTGTTTTATCACGGAGATTATTATACCATTTATTTGATATGATCCCATGATGCGAGGGCATGGCTCCTGTTGCCAGGGTCGAATGACCAACGGCGGTTTCATTGATTAGATAATTATAGGAAGCATTCTTACAGAAAGTTCCTGATCCAACCAGTTTCCTGATCCCGTCCTCCCCGTATTTATCCCAGTACCGGTGTATAAAATCATAACGCATCTGATCTACCACCATGGTGATGATCAGTTTGGGTTCTTCAGAGGGTATCCTGCTTCTGTTCTGTGAATTGAGATTGTCTGGAAAAAAGAGGAGAAAACAAATAATAATGTAGTAATAGACCTTCATATTAAAACAGCGGAAAATTAACAGTATTGCTTAATGAACGGGCAAAGATACTTTTTATTTCCATTCCTGGCGGAAGATTTTCTGAGTGTGGATGCCATCCGGGGAGACTATTTTCAGGAGGTATATTCCATTTCTGAGGGTGGATCTCTTGAAAGATATTGTGTGAATCGGGGTTCCAATGTATTCAAGATGTTCCATCAGGAGGCTGCCCTTCAGGTCGTAAAGCAGGATCCTGTACCTGCCGGATTGATAAACAGGAATATGTAAACCGCTGGGAGAAAAATAAGCGGGTAAAGAAGACCTGTTGGCCTGTAAATTTTCCTGAGTGTTTGGTATGGGTGTGAGATTTATTTCCACCCGGGTAGTTTGATCCTTGACATGGACAAGCCCTTTCAGAATTTCTGATTTATACCCGGACAGAGAGATCTCAAGATCGAAGCTCCCTTCTTCTATGGGACGTGCAAAAAATCCAGTAACTGAATCTGAGAAGATATTAGATTGGAGACTGTCATGCCCAATAACCAGAATGCCTGCTTTCAGGGGCTGCCCGGTATCTGCATCTCTGATCATCCCCTGGATACCAAACAGGCTTTGTTCCATATAGCGGAGCATTGATGGATAATTGTAATACCAGTAAGATGGCAGGTCTTCCTGTGGAGGATCCTTGTCCAGGCTTATCTCTATTGTAACCTCTCTTGCATGTTTAAAATAATTTACCCAATCCTGTCTGCCTCCCTCCACTTCATACCATTCCCAACCATTCGTGATCCCATCGTCAAATCCGGACATATACTGTACAGGGTAGCTTCTCTCCTGAGCCTTATCAGCATATTCCCAGGAAATTCCTTTATACCATTTATCATCGGCATGAAGATATTTCCATGTATCGAAGGGATAATTAATGACTTCTTCTCCCCCATGAATATTGGCACCCATTACCATGTAAATACTATTGAGAAAGTCCATCTGCGCCATATTCTCAGGCTGGTAGTCCCGGCCATCCGGGTGATCACTTCCATTTATCCCGGGAAAGTTCCTGTTCAGGTCAGCATTATTTGCGTTGAATCGTTTGGCCATGGTAAGATTGTCATTCCCCTCCCAATAAGTCCCATCCGGATTTGCAAGCGGATTTATCCAAATTTCCAGGCTGTCGACCAATTTTGTGACCTGGGGATCCTTGCCATAATTCTGGCAGAGATGATCAATCAGCCTCAATAAGAGAACATATCCGGTAATCTCGTCCCCATGCATTGTGGAAGAATAGACGAATGCAGGCTCAGGTTCTCTCTCTCCTGGTTGATCCGATATCTTCACGACAAGGATATGCCTTCCATTAACACTTACCCCTATCGTATCAAGCCGGGCGATACCTGGATAGTCCAATGCAATATCCTTCATAAAGCTCATGTACTGCTCGTAGGTGGGGTACACATCCCATACCCCGGGGAATGAGTCCATCCCCGTAGTTGATTTTTTCCGTGATTCCTTAAGAATTATGGTATAGGGGATTCCCAGGTTGATAAAGGCTTTAAAGCCTGGGAGATTCGCATAAGCCTCATATCCATCTTTGGTTTTTCGATCAACAGAAATAAGAGAATTAACCTTTCTTACTACTGAAATATCTACCGGATAGAATTCAATATGAATTTCTCCTCTTTCTTTAAGTATCCCGTATGCTCTTTTCTCTATGTCAGGATCATTATCCTGGGCATTGATTAAGGAGTCTGTTAAAATAGAACTTAAAAACAGGAATGATAAAAGGAATCTGAGGAAACCCCTTTTAGACATTAAACCTGACAAAAATAACATCACCATCCTCAACAATATAGTTTTTACCTTCCACAGCCAGTTTCCCAACATCCCTGCAGGCCGATTCTGATCCCAGCTCCAGATAATCATTGTGTTTGATCACTTCTGCCCTGATAAATCCCCGCTCCAGGTCTGAATGAATGGCACCCGCAGCTTGTGGGGCATTATACCCCCGGCGGATTGTCCATGCGCGAACTTCTTTCGGACCGGCTGTAAAAAATGAAATCAGGTTCAGCATGCTGTATGCCGAACGTATCAGCCTGTTTACTCCCGGTTCCACGAGTCCCGCATCCTTCAGGAACTCCTTCCTGTCATCAACATCTTCCAGTTCAGCGATATCTGACTCCAGTCCGGCTGCAATAACCAGCACTTCTGCTTCCGCGTCTTTCAGGGCCTCCCTGACCCTGTCAACGTAGGGGTTTCCTGATATAGCTGAAGCTTCATCCACATTACAGACATAAATCACAGGTTTGGCAGACAGAAGGAACAGATCTTCAATATACTTTTTATCCTTCTCCTCGACCGAGGCAGTTCTGACAGATTGAAATGATTCCAGGTGATCCTTATATACCTGCAGAACTTCCAATCCCCTTTTTGCATCTTTATCCCCAATTTTCGCAAGTTTGGCAAGTTTCTCCATTTTTTTCTCTACAGATTCCAGGTCCTTTACCTGTAATTCAAGATCAATGGTCTCCATATCCCTGACGGGGTCAACCGTCCCATCAATATGAGGAAGCTTGTCATCATCAAAGCAACGAATAACATGGATCAGGGCATCTGTATTTCTAATATCACCCAAAAACTGATTTCCCACTCCCTCACCCTGGCTGGATCCTTTCGTCATTCCGGGTATATCGACGATTTCGACAGTAGC
>JAUUZM010000261.1 GCA_030589965.1 Bacteroides sp. | reverse complement strand
GAGAGATGGTAAGCAAGGATAAACTCCTGGTCAGGATATCTGATCTGAGCTCATTCAAGATATCCGCTTCCATTGAAGAGGGAATGGCAGATCAGGTCAAAACCGGTAAAACAGTTTTTGCCATGGTCGATCGTGAAAAGCTGCACGGTCAGATTGGCATGGTTTCTCCGGAACTGGAAGGAAACAAACTTAACTTTGATGTTTACCTTGAGGAGAGTAATCATCCCAAACTTCTCTCGAATATGAACCTGCAGCTACTGGTTGTCAGGCGGCTGAAGGAGGATGTTCTGAGGCTGGAGATGGGGGAGGAATCCGGCAGGGGGACAAACATTGAATTATATGTAAAGGAGCAGGATAAGCTTGTTAAACGTACTATCGGAGTAGGATTGCGTGGTGCAACCTTTATCGAGATTACATCAGGCCTCGAAGCGGGAGATGAGGTTGTTGTATCCCAGACTACAGAATTCCGGAACCGGCCGGAAATAGTTATAAGTAACTAATTCATTTTATCATGCTAAGCAAAAACTTATCCAGGTTTATAATTGGACTGGTACTGCTATTATTTTGTGTAAACCCAGGGAGGGGACAAGTTGAGCAGGGACAACTCGAAAAACTTCCCCTCAGTCTAAGTCTGAATAATATTGTTGACCTGGCCCTTGCACAATCTACTACCACCAAGTATGTGCAGAACTACAACGTCAGATCTTACTGGAGGTGGAAAAACTTTCAGACAGGGTTTCGTCCACAACTTATACTCACAGGTGATCTGCCAAATTTTACCCATACAACGGAACCTATTACACAACCTGATGGATCTATTGAATTCAAAAATGTATCAAACGCCAGGATGTATGCTAACCTGGCCCTCAGCCAGTCCATTGCAAGAACAGGTACAAGGATCTATGCGGCATCGTCCGTCTACCGTATAGAGGATTTTAACAACAAAAACATAGAGTATTCAGGTACACCCATATCCATTGGTTTTTCTCAACCCATATTTTCCTATAACTGGATGAAGTGGCAGAAACGAACAGAACCTTTGATTTATGAGGAATCCATGAGAAGGTTCATTGAATCGATAGAAGAAATTGCGCTGTCTGCGACCTATCGATTCTTTAATTTTCTTAGGATACAGACCAACCTGAGCCTGGCTGAGAGTAATCTTAGAAACAGTAATGATAATCTCCGGATAGCCGAAACCAGAAAGGATTTAGGTACCATATCTGAAAATGATTTCTCCAGGATCCGGCTTTCTGTAATTAACGCTAAGAAATCCATGAACCAGTCAAAGATGGATATGAAGAATGCTGATTTCAATCTTAAATCATATGTTCAGCTTGATCTGGACCAGGATGTTGAGCTGGAAATGCCACTAAATATTTTCCTTTTCAATATTGATGTCGATAAAGCCCTCAGAGAGGCTCAGATGAACCGCAAAGAAACCCCCTTCTACGAACGAAGGCTGGTTGAGGCAGACAGGGAATTGGAAAGGGCCAAACGCCAGAACAGTCTTGGAGCGACCCTGAGAGGAAGCTACGGGATGTCGAACAATTCATCTACTGTTGGAGGCATTTATGAACAGCCTGAACAGCAGCAGATGCTAAGGCTTTCGTTTAATATCCCTATAATGGACTGGGGTCGCTCCGCTTCTAATATCAAACTTGCTGAATCTCAACGGGAGCTGGTTGTTTATGATGTGGAAAATGATAAAAAGAGTTTTGACAGGGAAATTATTGTACAGGTTGAACAATTCAGCTTATTGAAAGACCAGTTAACAACTTCAAAGGAGGCTGATAAGGTAGCAGAAAATGGTTATGAGATTGCCCTGCGAAGATTCCAGAACGGGGAGATCAGTATCACAGATCTGAACATTTCCCTCCAGGAAAGGGAAAAAGCAAAAAGAGATTATATTCGCTCTCTCCAAAGTTATTGGGTAGCATATTATCGTTTACGCATTCTTACCCTCTATGATTTTGAGATGCAGGAGAAGATCTGGTACCCAAACCCCATGCTTGAAATAAGTGACAAAGAAAGGATTATCAGGGATGAACAGTATGGGCCTCCTGAATAAAGGACTAATTTCTGTTATCCTTTTGGCTTGTTTTCCAAAAATTATTTTTCATCCTGTCTGCATCTATCCTGGTGTAGACTAAGATTTTTCTCTGGGTGTTTTCCGGTGCTGCGATCAATTGTTTCTGGGTGGACATATCAGGACTCAGAAATGCTTCAGCAAGTGCAAGAGAGGAGGAGGGGATACTATCATTCCTGGGGGAAATATCCTCAATTCTTTTTATAATTAACTTTTGCAGGGAATCCGGGTTGCTCCATTCTTCCATGATTTCAGTTTTCAAAAGAACCATCTCATCAGCAATATCAGCAGGCAGGAGATGGATCTCCAGTCCATCCTCATTCAGCAGAACATTCATTGCATCAAGGTCAAGACGGGTTACCGGGTCTGATTTATCCCAGGACCGGCGGGCCTGGTCATAATATGGTCCTTGTATATAACAAACAATCTTATCAATGATATCGGGTTTTTCCTGAATTGCAGCAGCAAGATTAGTTGCAGCACCAAGACAAAGGACATTTAGTTTTTGTTGGTAGGGAAGCTCATGCACGGCCTTTATAATTGCTTTTGAGGCAAGGTTGGGCTGGGGCCTTTGACCAGCAGAGTAAACTAAGGGGAGGGGGCTTCCAGAAGGGTGAGGGATACGGTCCTTTCGATAATGTTTAAGGATCATCAGGTGCAAATCCTGGTTTAAACTGAGGGTACTGTCATTATCCAGATCCACCAACCTCCATTGGGCAGATAGTAGTCCCCTGACATCCATCTTTTCCGTTTCCATGATCCTCATTATGGCAAACAGATCATCCACTCCATTGGCTGCGTCCGAATCGATGATCACCTTGACCTTCTCATTGCTTGCAAGGTCACGTATCAAATCGATATTACTGATCAGCAGGTATATGGCAAAGACCACCATTATTAATATGAATATTCTTTTTGCAAGTCGCTTAAATGCCTTTTTCATAATAGGGAGAAATCTAAGAGAATCAGAATAATTTTCTGATTTTGAGTGAGTTTAATTTCGTAATGACCAGTCTGAGCAAATCAATTAATAGAGTAATATACAAGACGAATGAGAAACCCAGAAGCATGGTAAGGTTAAACCATTTTGTGTCGGTTAGCTCACCGTTAAATAGTTTGAAGGGTGCATAATAGTGTGCTCTGCCCCAATTCGATTTCGGAAGCATATAGATAGGATCGGATTTCTGAACCAGCCTGTTGCTTACCTCCAGGATTTTTTCTACACCCAGGCGATTGGTTACCTGGTCAAATAACTGGTTATTATGATAATCCTGTCTCAGGCTGAACATGGCATCTGATCCCATGGAATCCTCCATGCGCTTGATAACCTCTTCTTTACCTGCCTGGGCTTCTAAGGAAACATCCTTGTATTGAACTCTGATATAATCTATCAGCCAGTGCTCCAATTCGGTAGAATATTCCTCATCGAAATCATTGTAATTTAATCTGGCCTGATGTTCAAATTCAAAAATATCCGGATGATCCCCAATTTTTCCCACTTCGTGGGCCAGCATTTCCAGATTTTTTTTAACAACATCCTGGTCCCCTTCAACTCCCAGATTCCTGTTTACTTCCTCCAGTTTATTGATGAGTCTGAGGATTAAAAAAGAATTGGTGAAGCGGGCTTCAGAAATCTTCTGGTCAAATGCATAAAAGTTTTTATCGTAGCGATTGTTTCTGGACTGTTCCACGGCAAGTGCTTCATATGCCCAGCGCGAGAACATCAAGTCTCCCACAACGGGAACATATACCTTTGAGGTCATGCTTTTATGAAGATCATCAAATTTTACAGTGACCCCGCTGAGCAGCAACTGAGGTATCAGGATAAGCGGTATAATAATATAAATATTGACCATGGAATTCATCCCTGAGGAGATATTCAGTCCAAGCATATTAGCACAGGCTGCGGTACTGAATAGTATCAGCCAGTAATGCAGCGTCATTCCCTTGATTCCGAGTATCCAGTTTCCAACAAGGACATACAGAAGCATTTGTATGGCGGAAAGTAAAAAAAGGTAGGTGATCTTGGAATTGATGTAGGAAAACCAGCTCAGATTCAGAAATGCCTCCCTGTGCAGGACCTTTCTGTCCTTAATGATTTCTTCTGCACTGACTATCATTCCCATAAAAATCGCAACGATCACAGACATGAACAGGTAAACTGAAATGTTTTTGTTCTCGCTGAATATATATTCATCTCCGGACATGTATTTCGTCAAGAAAGCCAGGATAAAGGCCAGAATAGGAGCTTCAAGCAGGTTGAGCAGAACATACTGCCGGTTTGAGAGTTTGGAAAGTATATTCCGCAGGAAGAAAACCTTGAATTGAACATTAACATCCGGAATACGGAAAGAACTTGCAGGCAGGATCTTTTTTGTTTCTTTCATCCGAATTTTCGGGACAATGTTTTCCTGGTAATGTTCATACCATGTTTCAGGTGTGATTTTACGTTCCAGGGAGTATTTTCCCTGTTCATCTACCAGTTTTGCTTCTACTATTTCAAGTATCTGGTCCGGATTCACATGACCACAGGAACTGCATTCTGCTTCGGATGCTTCCGCGTAGCTGCTGAGTTTTTTGAAATACAGAATGGCATCAACCGGATTTCCGGCATAGACAGGAAATCCTCCTTTATCCAAAACCCAGAGCTTATCAAACATCTTAAAAATATTCGAATTGGGCTGGTGGATATTTGCAATAACAAGTTTTCCTTTTACCGTTTGTTCCTTCAGTAGCCTGATAACGTTTTCTGCGTCCATAGATGATAAACCAGATGTTGGTTCATCGATAAACAGGATTCCTGGTTCACGCATCAATTCGAGTCCGATGTTCAGTCTTTTTCGTTGTCCCCCGCTTATAAATTTATTCAATGGAGTACCAACCTTCAGATTCTGTATCTCCAGCAGGTTAAGCTCAATCATTATGGTCTTTACAGTTTCCT
>JAUUZM010000241.1 GCA_030589965.1 Bacteroides sp. | reverse complement strand
GATGCATGTCTCTACCGATTGTCCCTGTTTTGGTAAAATTACCGTTGTTGCCATCTGATTGATTTTGCTACTTGTATATACAAGTGCAAATTTAACCTATTAAAATGAAAATCAAAATAATTCATTAATATTCTCCTAATAAATCTTATTATTCTGATTTTCTGATGTTTAAAAAATTTAACGATTTTGTAGTTATCTATTTATTATAAATCCATTATCTTTACATGTATCATTATTTATGTTTACATGTTAATTAAAAACGCTGTGCATCATGGCAACTGAGAATCTGCCGAGGTACCGGGTGCTTTATGAACTTCTTCGCAGGCGAATTGAGGAGGGCACCTACCAGAAAGGCGACCTTCTTCCTTCAGAGAATGAGCTGGCTGCTTTGCATAAGTTAACAAGGCCCACCGTCAGAAAAGCCCTGGAGCTCCTCATGCATGAAGGCTTCATTCAAAAACAGCAGGGGCTTGGGAGTATTGTGCAGGGGACACCGGTTGGAATAGGGATCCTTTCTTTTTCAGGAACAACATCGGTTATTGGAGAGGAGAGGCTTCAGACAAAAATCATTGTAAAGCCCGTAATTCGTTCCTGGGAAAAGGCCTTAAGCTTTGAGTTGACCGAGGGTGAAAGAGAAATGGGATGCATCTATTTTGAGAGATTGAGAGTAGTTAATGACAAGCCCATATTCTACGATGTAACCCTTTTACCCAACATTAACCTGCCACGATTTACTTCCAGGCAATTTGAAAACAAATCCCTTTTTGACATTCTCAGAAAGAATTATAATATCCAGGTAACCGGGGGTGAGCAAAAGATCTTTGCCACCAAGGCAGATCCAAAGATCCAAAAGTACTTCGAGGTTCCGGAAAACCACCCCATACTAAAATTGGAGAGGAAGCTGCAAACCAGCCGGCAGGGATTCTATTTTTATAGCCAGATCACATGCAACACGGAAAATTCCGGACTGTATGGAACGTTTTAGTAAACGCCAGAGGAGGAGTTCTTCTTCCTCCCCAACTTGAGGTCGCAAATTGCGACTTCAAATCATCGGGTATCATATGTTGAGCGTTTATTGTCATCTTTTATTCTTATTCTCTATCTTTATGACATAACAATATTTCAAAACACAAAACACAATAAGATGGTAAAAATCCTTACAGCAATACTTCTGGCTATTCTCTCATTGCATAGCTGCAAAACGGAGCAAAGTGAATCATGCGTTAAATTTCCGGATGTTTCGGAAATTGTTGCCATTACATCAGGCCCAAATGAACATCTGTTTGCCAGTTATTACGGCATCAATTCCTGGAGCGCTGACCAGAGATATGTGACGGTTCTTCAAACCCCCATCAAATACAGACTTCCAACTGAGAATGATGCTGCCACACTTGGTCTGGTTGACCTGGAAACCAATGAATTTATTCCCCTGGCAGAAACCCGGGCATGGAATTTCCAGCAGGGCTGTATGGCGCACTGGTTGGGTACTCATCCCAATTCAAGAATTATTTACAACGATCTGGTGGATGGCAGGTACGTTTCCATTATCATGGATGTCCACACAAAAGAAATAATAAAAACTATTCCCTACCCGGTAGCTGCAGTTTCTCCCAATGGAAAGGAAGCAATCAGTATCAATTTCTCCAGGCTTCGTACTACCCGCGAATCTTACGGATACGGGGGAGATGGACAGGACGCACGCTTATCTGTTCAGTTCCCGGAGGACGATGGATTATTCATGGTGAATCTGGAAACGGGAGAAGCTGAGTTGCTTATCTCCATCGCTGATGTAAAAGATGTGGTCCCTGAAGTCCCGGATAAAGGAATTGAATATTTCAACCATATCCTTTTCAGCAGGGAGGGAGGAAAAATTTTCTGGCTTGCCAGAGCGATTCCGAATCGAAACACCACATCCCTCACCGTGAACCGCGATGGCAGTAATCTGCAGCGTTGTTTTCCGGATGGATGGGGAGGGTCTCATTTTGACTGGCTCAATGAGGATGAATTAATGATAACCGCATCCTACAAAGCGAAAAGTTATGCTCATATACTCTTTACCGTCGGAAAGGACAATTTCAAACGCCTTGGAAACGGGCTGCTGGATTATGACGGGCACGGTACTTTTTCCCCGGATGGAAAATGGATGGTAACTGACACTTATCCCGCTAAAGGCTCATATGAGCAGAAACTATATCTCATGGATATGAAGACTGAAGCCGTTTTGCCAATGGGACGGTACATCCACCACTCCGAGTTCAGGGACAATGGAAAAGATGCCCAATGCGACATTCACCCACGCTGGAGCCCGAATGGAGATATGATCGGCTTTAATTCAGTCACTACTGGTTCCAGGCAGGTTTACATTATTTCATTAAAGTAAATCACTCAAAGACAGTTTCGAACTGATACGTCCCTGATCCCTTTTCAACGACAAGATAGGAATATCCGGGTCCCATTTCCAGAGATACATCCTTAATAGGTTTCCCATCCATAAACAGCTCTTTTCCGGTCGATGGAACATGAATACTGGCTGAGGTATTTGCAGGTATGGTGACTGTAAGCAAGAACTTTCCGCCCTCTGTTTTCCAGCTTGATGCGACCTTCCCGTAAGGTGATAAATGATAGGCCCGGACATCATTCATTTCTCCACCAGGATAAGGCTTAATGATAATGGACTTAAATCCCGGAGTTTTTGGATCAATATCGATGCCGGCAACCTTACGGTACATCCAGTCGCCAACAGCACCATAAGCGTAGTGGTTAAAGGAGTTCATTCCAGCATTCTGAAAACTACCATTGGGCTTTTGACCGTCCCAACGCTCCCAGATAGTAGTAGCCCCCTGGGTTACAGGGTACAGCCAGGAAGGATATTTCTGTCTGTAAAGCAGTTTGTATGCCAGATCAAGATATCCATACTTTGTAAGGACATGGCAAAGATCAGGGGTTCCTAAAAATCCAGTGGTCAGATGACCGAATTTGCTTACATCATCCGCCAGACGCATGGCTGCAATCTCTTCAAGCTCTGAAGGAATCAGTCCGAACGAGAGGGTAACCACGTAGGCAGTCTGGGTATTCGATGTGATCCTGCCGTTTGGCGTGATATACTCCTTGCCAAAGGCAGTTTTGATATTTTTCATTAATCCCAGATAATCCTTCGCATCCTCATCTTTCCCAAGAATTTTCGCTGTTCTGGCAAGGAGATCTGCGGAGTGGTAAAAGTATGCATTGGCAAGAAGATCCTTATCAGTTGTAGCACCGGGATAATCGGATTGGGTAGTTGCATAAGCCAGCCAGTCTCCAAACTGCCGGTCTCTCGGCAACCAGATATAGCTATCACCTGCCTGATTACGCATAAATTCCACCAGGGCTTTCATGCTCTCATACTGCTCTTCCAAAATCTGAATGTCTCCATAATACTGATATACCGTCCAGGGAATAATGGTGGCGGCATCCTGCCATCCATGGGCCCCGCCCCTGCCCAGCACATTGGGTATAACATGGGGAACCGCACCATCTTCATGCTGGTCAACGGCGAGATCCTTCAGCCATTTGGTAAAAAATCCCTCACAAGCCATATTAAAACATGCGGTGGGTGCAAAAGCCTGGGCATCTCCGGTCCAACCCAGTCTTTCATCCCGCTGTGGGCAGTCTGTGGGTACATCCAGAAAATTACCTTTTTGTCCCCATACAATATTATGCTGCAGCTGGTTTATCATCTCATTATTGCATGAAAAGCTCCCGTTTTTCTCAAGATCGGAATGGACAACAACCCCGGTTAATATATCTTTTGTCAGCTCTCCCGTGAAACCTGAAATAGCCACATACCTGAATCCCTGAAATGTAAACCTGGGTTCATAGCTTTCTTCTCCCCCTCCCCTGCAGATATAGGTGTTTTTCTGGTCTGCCCTTCTCAGGTTTTCGGTATAAAAATTTCCTTCCTTATCCAAGACTTCGGCATGCCTCAACTCAAGAACAGTTCCTGCCTTACAATCAGCTTTCAATCTTACCCAACCGACCATATTTTGTCCCATATCAAAAACTGTATCACCCTCCGCTGTGATGAGAATTTCAATTGGAACAATCTCCTCAATCTTCCGAATGGCTGGTGATGCAGGATGTACCAAAAGACTTTTATCATTTTCAAGCCGGAAGGTCTCATGCCAGTACTCATCATCATATCCGGCACGGGTCCATCCGGGTTTTTCCAATCGGGCATCGTAGGTTTCTCCATTGTATATATCAGACTTAATAACAGGCCCGGTGGAGGATTTCCAACTTCGATCAGAAACAATCAATTCCTTGCTTCCATCTGAATAACTTACTTCCAGCTGGGCGATAAGATCAAGACTTTTACTACCATAATCCTTGGTTCTCCTGTTATTGGGTCTGAAAGCACGATACCAGCCATTTCCCAGGGTAACCCCAATGGCATTTGCGCCGGTTTCCAATTGAGAAGTCACATCATATACCTGGTATTGAACTCTGCTGTGATAGCTGGTCCAGCCCGGAGTCATCTCCTGGTCACCCACCTTCTCACCATTAATTTCTGCCCTGTATAAACCCTGGCTGGAGATATACAGCCTGGCAGATTTTATCGTTTTTTTCAGATTAAATTCTTTTCTCAGCATTGGACTGGGATGTAGAACTTCGCTGAAAACAATGCCCGCCCTGATCCAGGATGCATTCCAGTCGGAAGGATTCAGAAGTCCAATCTCAAAATACCCGGTTTCAGACCATGATGATGCCTTGCCATCTTTATCCCAGACCCTGACCATCCACCAGCATTTTTGTTTTGACTGTAGTTTTCCCCCGGCATACTTAACATGAATGCTCTGAGCGGAATTTATCTTTTCACTGTTCCATAGGTCTGCCTTTTTCTCGCTTAACAAATCCGGAGAAGAAGCCACAAGAACCTGGTAGGCAGATTGAACCTGATCCGGAATCGAGGAGGTAATGATCCATGACAACCCTGGATTTTCAACCCCAATTCCAATGGGATCAATGAAATTCTCACAGCTAAGCTCACCCACAGAAACCGGTCTGGCAGCCTGGGCATACCCAGTAGCAACAAAACATAATACCAGTAAAAAAGTAATTCTTGAAAAGTTATTTGAAATCATCTCTTTATCATTTTGTTTTAAATCTAACAGATGTTTTCATCATATCAAAGCCACTGAAATAATTCCATGGATTTAATGTTCAATTCAAATCAAATCTTAATACTTATTATTTATTATTAGTGTCAGCAATTTCATTTGTCTATTTTTAACCTTGACTAAACTTATAACATGCAAGCATTATTAGGAATTTTATACCATTCCATTGGAGGCATCGCTTCGGGAAGTTTTTATCTGCCTTTTAATAAGGTGAAGGGTTGGTCATGGGAAAGCTACTGGATTATCGGTGGACTGTTTTCCTGGCTGATTGTACCACCCCTGGCTGCATATCTTACCGTTCCTGGTTTTGCGGAGATC
>JAUUZM010000188.1 GCA_030589965.1 Bacteroides sp. | reverse complement strand
GTAGCTGATCCAGGAACCCAGATGGTAGACCTGGCACATGCACATGGAATAAAAGTAATCCCACTGGTAGGTCCTTCTTCCATCCTTATGGCACTTATGGCCTCAGGTATGAATGGTCAGGTATTCCACTTTCACGGATATCTTCCCATAAAGAATCCCATGCGGGCTAACAAGATCCGGCAGATTGAAAAATCAGCCCTGGGTAGTGGTGAAACCCAGATCTTTATGGAAACACCGTACCGGAACATGAACCTACTTGAAGATATTCTAAAGATCTGCAGGGAGGAAACCCTGCTTTGCCTGGCGGCTGATATCAGCCTTGATTCAGAATTTATAAAAACAAAGGCCGTTCGTGAATGGAAAAAAGAAATTCCCCAAATTCACAAACGGCCAGCTATCTTTTTACTTAACAGGGTCAGATCCTAGAGAGGAGTTACCTTATCAATATCAATATCAAATATGAGAGGCATGTAGGGAGGAATAGGACCTGTTCCTGAAGGTCCATAACCCAATCCGTAAGGCACAATTATTTTTGCCCTTGTTCCAGGCTTCATTAATTTTAAGGCCTCGTCCCATGCATCGATGTAATTTGTTGCAGGCATATCAACCGTCATAATGGTACCTCCATCATTCTCATTGGAATCAAAAACCCTTCCGTCGATAAAACTTCCGGTATACCAGAGATCAACAATATCTCCATTCTTTATAAATTCACCCAGACCTGCCTGCAGCTCAATATAATGCAATCCTGTTTCAGTTACATACACACTGTCAAAGTCATTTTCTGCCAGGTAACTTACGATCTGGTCATTCTGGAACTTTTCCGGATCTGTAAAGGAATTGATAAGCTCAATGCTATAAATATGAGTAGAATAGGAAGGTGAATATCCTGTTGCGCTTCCACCCATACCATTAATGTCCGATGGAAGAATCATTTCCGCAATTCCATTTTCCTTCATATATGTTAATCCCTCATCCAGTCCGGGCACTCCTGTAAAGCCAACCATCATACGGATAGGGCCATACATTATCGTCTCACTGAAGATATCCTTCTCCCTGGCCAGGTCTTCATCTGAGGTACCAATAAAAGAACCATCCACCAGTTTGGTGGTATACTCGAAATCAACAATGTATTCTGCTGCTACACCACCACCTGTTCCTTCCTCAATCTCAATATAATAGAGTCCGGAAGCGGTGGGCTCCTGGGTTATATTATTATCTGCCAGATACTGAGTCAAAAATCTTATCTCCTGATCCTTCAGCTCCTGGGTATTATCCTTTTTACATCCCTGCAAAAGGACCGGCATCATCATTATCAGGAGGACTGCCTTGTAAATATTTTGTTTTTCCATAATTATATTCATTTATACAACAGATGATGATACAAATACCCCAATGGTTGCGTTTATGCTCTAACGCATATTCTTTTCAAAAATTATCTATTCCCTTGCGCATTCAATAATTCAATTTCATATACAACAATGGATCGGGCAGGAATACGTTCTTCATCCCCCAATAATCCATAGGCAAGGTGGGGGGGTAAAATAAATCTGGCCTTCTCACCTACTCTCATCAACTCCACACCCTGCTCAAGACCCGAAATCTCCAGGCTTTTTCCCAACTGAAATTCTTTGGGTCCAGCTTTCTCTGAGGAATAGCAGAGGGTGCCGTCCAGGAGACTAAGGCTATAGTTCATTCTAATATTCATTCCCAGCTCAGCCCATATTCCATTGGTTTGTTCATAGATCTCATAGAAGAGTCCGGTTTCGGTGACCTCCATTTCCCATCCCCTTCGCTCTGCATGCTTCTTAATCAGATCAATGTCTTTCTGGACCAGGAATTTATTAATCTGTAAAAGCATTTCCTTCTCCTCTTCAGGCGTGTAAGACGGGGCATTCTCCTGCCCGGGCGTCATGCGACATGACAATGGCAGCAAGGCAAAAATCGGCACCAGGATCAATCCCAGGCAGATCTTATGGTAATTGATTAATCTCATCACTGTATCCTGCTATCAGGGATTCAAAACGCCTGACGGTATCTTCCAGGTTATCCATGGATTCCCCTCCTGCAGCATTATGGTGTCCTCCTCCATTAAAATACTTACGGGCAAAAAGGTTTATGGAAAATTTGCCCTTGGACCGGAAGGAGATTTTTACATGCTTCTTTTTTTCCAGGAAAAGAGCTGTTACCCGGATATTATTTATGGAGAAGGGGTAGTTTACAAAACCCTCAGTATCTCCATTTTGATGTTTAAATTTCTCGAGTTCTTCCCTGCTCAAATATATATATGCCGCTCTGTGTTCCTTGAGTACAACCATTTTCTCTGTGAGGCTGTAACCCAATAAACGCATTCTTTCTTCGGTGTAATTATCATATACAAGGCTATGTATATGGTTTTTATCTATTCCGGCCTGGAGCAGGTCCGAGACCACTTCGTAAGTACCGGGTTTAGAACTATTGAAGCTGAAACATCCCGTATCTGTCATTATTCCAACGAAAAGGGATTCCGCGATGGTCTTGTCAATGCTCTCTTTCCCGTCCAGGTTAATAATGAATTGGTGGACAAGCTCAGCAGTGGAACTGGCCGAGGTAACAGATATCATATGATCGGTAAAATCTACAGGATTGGGATGATGGTCTATCAGGATCTTGAGAACATCAGTCTTCCCAAATATCTCCTTAATATCTCCCAGCCTGTCAGGATCATTTAAGTCAAGGCAAAATATCAGGTCAGTCTTCCCCAACTCATCCTCCACCTGTTGTCTTTGTCCCCTGAAATCAAGGATCTGTTCAGCTCCTTCCATCCAGCTAAGGAATTGGGGGATTTCATTCGGCACAGCCATATTCACCGTACATCCTCTTTTCTTCAGGAAATGATACAAACCCAGCATCGACCCGATGGCATCTCCATCCGGGTTCATATGCGTCAGTATGACAACCCGGAATGGAGCAGTCAGTACTTTCCGCAGCTTGGCACAAATTTCTTCAGGTAGTTTAACACTCATCCTATTAATCCTTTCAAGGGTTGTCAAAGTTAGAAATATTCTAATTATATTCGCGGGCTGTAAAACTAAAAACCCAAATCTAATGGCAGGTAAAATTACCCTCACTATGATCAAGCCCGGTGCATTCCGCAAAGGTCATACCGGTCCAATCCTGAATATGATCAAGGAAGCAGGATTCAGGATCATTGCAATGAAACTCACAAAGTTAAGTACAAAGCAAGCGGAAGAGTTCTATGCCATCCACAGGAGCAAGCCGTTTTACAACAGCTTGGTGGACTTCATGTCTTCTGGTCCCATTATCGCAGCGGTCCTGGAGAAGGAAAGTGCAGTGGACGATTACCGCCAGCTCATTGGGGCCACAAACCCTGAAAACGCTGAAGAAGGTACTATTCGTAAAAAGTATGCAGAATCCCTGGAGATGAATGCTGTACATGGATCAGACAGCGATGAAAATGCGAATTTAGAAGCTGATTTTTTCTTCGCAAAAAGCGAACGTACAGACTGCATGTAGCCCGGCGCAGCACAAAGCAGCTTAGCGCAACACTATTTCCCTTACCAGTTCTTCTCCGGCAGCCTCATTTAGCTTCCGGATGATCTCATCCTGTAGCATGAAAAGTTCATTCTTTACAACGGAAGAATTAAGATGAACATATAACCTGCCTTGTGACAAGTATATCTTGCTGGTGGCACGGGCGACAGATTTACCCAGCAGAGCTTCCCAGGACTGAACCAATTGTCTTTCTTTCAGAGGTTTTTCCAGCCTTGATTCTTTCAGGTAGGCACGTATCGCCTCTGCAATGCTCTGTGTATTATTTCTTTCCATTAGATTCTTCGCTAATGCCTCCCGCTTTTACCTGGAAGAGTTTATAATCAATGGCCAGGTCGGCCAGGACTTCTTTAATCCTTTCCCGATTGGTGTCAGTTATGAATATCTGTCCGAACTCATGCTCAGCCACCAGCCGGATTATTTGCCTCACCCGCCTGGCATCAAACTTGTCAAAAACATCATCCAGAAGCAGGATGGGATGAAAACCGTTGACCTTTTTAATAAAATCATATTTGGCCAGCTTCAGAGCCACGAGGAAGGTTTTTTGCTGACCCTGGCTGCCTATTCTTTTTATAGGATATCCAGACAGGCTCATACGCAGGTCATCCTTATGGATTCCTGCGCTCGTATATTGCAGGATCCTGTCCTTCTCTTCATGTTCCCTTAAAAGCTCAGCCAGATCCCTCTCATTTAATTGAGATTGATATTCCAATCCGATCTCCTCCCTCCCTTCAGACACTGAATTATAATATTCCTGGAATATAGGAACCAGGTCCTTTATAAATTCCAGGCGTTTCCCATGGATATAATTTCCATAACGGACTAGCTGTTCATCCCAAACTTCAAGAGCATCCCGCTGAAAACCACCCTTTTTATGAAAATTCTTCAGCAAAACATTCCTTTGTCCCAGTGCCCGGTTATACCTCATCAATCCCTCCAGGTATTCATGATCAAACTGCGAAATCACAGCGTTCATGAATTTTCTTCGTTCATCACTGCCCTCGGTTATCAGGCTGGAATCCGCAGGTGATATCATCACCACTGGCAGCAGTCCTATATGCTCGGAAAGCCTGGAATAATCCTTTTTATTCCGTCTGAACTGCTTTGATTTGCCCTTTTGCACACCGCAATGAATCTTCTCAGGAAGGTCTTCACGAAGATATTCTCCCTGAATCAGAAAATGTTCCTCCCCATGCCGGATATTATGGGTATCAACCGCATTAAAATAACTCTTGGTCAGGGAGAGATAGTAAATCGCATCGAGCAGGTTAGTTTTGCCGGTTCCGTTATCCCCCACGAAACAATTGATTTTCTGACTGAAAGACAGCTCCAGCTGATCGTAATTCTTAAAATTTACCAGGGAAATACCTGTGAGATGCATATTGAAATTGTTTGTGAACAAAAATAGCGAAATTGGGTGGATTTCATCGTTTTTTTATTCAGTCAAAACAATTACATTTGCGTTGTTTTTAACGGTACTCATTATCATTGCATTAAAATGACAAAGAAGAATCAAGTAACTGAACCGGGATTGGAAGGAGTTGAAGGTGCTTTAACCAGGACAGAACAGTTTATAGAAGATAACCAGAAATGGATCGTGCGCATTGTGGCCGGCGTACTGGTAGTTATTACCCTCTTTATCGGACTTAAAAGATATTACCTGAGCCCACTTGAGGATGAAGCTCATAATCAGATGTTCGTAGCCGAGCAGTATTTCGAGATTGATTCTTTCAACCTGGCCCTGAACGGTGACGGAAACTACTCAGGATTCCTGCAGATCATTGATGACTACGGGATCACCAAAGCCAGTAACCTGGCCAATTATTATGCAGGCATTTCATTCCTTAAAACAGGTCAATTCGAGGATGCCATTGATCATCTGAAAAAATTCAAGTCCAAAGACAAAATGGTCGCCCCTGTCGCTACAGGTGCTATCGGTGATGCTTATATAGAGTTGGGTGAAACAAAAACCGGACTCGATTATTATCTTAAGGCAGCAAATTTATCTGATAATAATTTCACCTCCCCCATGTTCCTCATGAAAGCCGGACTGGTCCACGAAGAGCTGGGAGATCATAAGAAAGCCCTCGAGCTCTACGAGCAGATCAGCAAGGAGTTTCCTGAATATTCAAGGAGCAACAACATCGAGAAATACATTACCCGCAGCAAGCTTCAATCATAGCCTATGGCTACAAATCTGAAGAATCTTTCCGATTATAATCCGGATGATATCCCTTCCGGGGAAGGAATGAAGATTGGGATCGTTCTGGCCGAGTGGAACACCGAAATTACTCATGCCCTTCTCGAGGGAACTGTCCGCAGCCTTACAAAACACGGTGTCAATGAAGCAGACATTCTCATTGAGCATGTCCCGGGAACTTTCGAGCTGCCTTTAGGAGCTCAACTGATCATGGAATCCGGTGATTTGGATGCAGTGATATGCCTGGGATGTGTAATCCAGGGAGAAACCCGTCATTTCGACTTCATCTGCCAGGGAGTAACCCAGGGCATCACAGAACTCAACCTCAAATACAAGCGCCCCTTCATCTTCGGAGTACTCACCACCGATACCCTTCAGCAAGCCAAAGACCGCGCCGGCGGAAAACATGGCAATAAGGGCGTAGAAGCAGCCATCACTGCCCTGAAGATGGTTGACATTAGTAAAAAGCACTAGTCCTGCAAACTAAAATCCGAATCATTTACTGACAAGTCCGGTCCATGCCAGGATCATCAGGATTTAAACGATCCCCATTTCTTCTTTGAATGATGATAATTGTAAAAAATACATTAATTTTAACTAACTATTTATTTTAAACAACTTTAACTTAATAATTACAGACCTCTCGGAAATCAATCTGCTAAATCACTTAAATCTCTTACTGAGTCTGTCATTGCGGTATCATTTGCCTAAAATTGGACACTCAAACCTGAACTTTAATTGGATCC
>JAUUZM010000243.1 GCA_030589965.1 Bacteroides sp. | reverse complement strand
CCTTCCCACTCCCTGTTTGCCCAGGTCTGTGACTCCAAAATGGTACTCTTCATCCCATGCATTCGGGTCATTCTTTTCTTTGCTGCCATTAAAAACTTTTCCAATATTAATGGTATGGTAACCGTTTTGGCGGAACAGAGCGGGCAGGGTAATCCTGTCATCCAATACTGACTGCAGGGGAACTCTGTTATCCAGAATTCCAAGGGTTTCCGGTCTTAGTCCGGTTAAAAAAGAAGAACGGCTGGGATTACAAACAGCAAAATTGCAATATGCATTATGAAATAAAATCCCCTTTGAAGCAAGTTTGTCTATGTTGGGAGTATTTACCGTTGGATGGCCGTAACAACCGAGTGTATTGTTCAGATCATCAACAACAATAAATACTACATTGACAGGGCTGTCTTCTATGCTGTCATTACAAGAAAACATCAACGTTGTTAATGCCAGAAATAATAGGGTAAAAATATTCTTGAACATGGTTATTAGATATTAATTTGTTAAAAAAAGCGGGACGAAAGTCCCGCCTGTTAACCTTAAAATATTAATTAAAATGGCCTGATTCTTATCATAACAGAACAACCTGATCACGCATTTGAAGTACGAAATGCTAAGTAAAGAATATAAATCATACACAAAGCAGGAACAATAAAACCAGCCATTAAGCCAAACAGGTCGGCGACTCCTCCAACCAGGATCGGAACAAACGCTCCGCCGATAATGGCAGTAACCATCAATCCTGATATCTCATTACTTCTTTCTGGCAGCGCATCGACTGTGATGGAGAATATCAGGGGGAATACATTGGCAAAACCGAGCCCGATGACGAAAATAAATACAAATGCAATGAGTTGGCCGGGAGCAATAAACAAACCAGCAATGCCTACAATGGACAGGATACTTGTAATAATCAGGAATTTTTTCGGTGAGAGCCAGTTCAGGATCACCCCACCCAAAAACCTACCGGTCATTATTGAGATAAAAAAGAAGAGGGTGCCAATCAATCCTTTCTGTTTGATATCGTAGTCAAATTTTGCTTCCAGGTAATTGGGCAGCTTGGCACTCAGGCTTACTTCTGAGCCCACATATAGAAAAATACCAATTACCATAAGCAGTACATAGGGATTCTTCAGTAGGCCAAGGCATGACTTCAGTGTGGCAGGTTTTTCATTTACAGCCTGCTCATCAATTCTGGTTGCTAACAGGATGATCACAACCAACAGCATCACGCTTCCATAGATGGGAAACAATAATTTCCAGTCCAGTCCCCAGTAACGAGCCGCAACAATAGGAATCAGTGAACCCGAAAGTGATCCTATGGCTTTCACAAACTGTCCGAATGAGAGATTCCTGGAGTACTTCCCTTCAGGTGATACATCTCTCATAATAGGATTTCCTGCCACCTGTAGCAAAGTGGCCCCGGTACCCAGGAAAAGCAGTCCACCCAGGATAAGAATAAATGATTCATAATTCCCTATTATGGGCAGGATCATCCCTATAAGGGCAGCAAACAAACCCATCAGGAGTACATGCTTCCTTCCCTTACGGTCTTGGTACAGTCCCATAGGAATGGAAAGCAGACCAAACATAATAAAAGCCATAAAGGTTACCAGTCCGGCCTGAAAATTGCTCAGGCTGAAATCGCTCTGTAATTGGCTGGTAAGCGGTCCGGATACATCTCCAAAACCCATTACCAGGAAAGCCAGAAATATGGGGGTCGACTTAAAATAGTTGTTTTTTGTCATAACTGTTATTAGTGTATCTGTTTTAATAATTCAACGCAATATAGCTCATGATACAAAAAAAACATTAATTAATTATTAATGGCCGGTGAATTGTACTTGCACTTTGTATTTCATAAAAGGTCCAGGTTTTACTCTTCCCAGAACACAGCCTTTTCTGCACCCATTACAAAGGTCAGGGTGGAACCTGATTCAATATCAGAGTGGCTCAGAAAAGGTTCTGTGAGTTTCACCCCGTTGAGACGTACTTCCTGTACATAAGGATTGGCTTTTGATCTGTTCCCGGCGAGAACGGTAAAAACCTTTCCGTTTGCAACATCAATTTCCACTTTATCGAAAGAGGGTCGCCCAATTGAATATCGAACATCGCCCGGACAGATGGGATAAAACCCCATGGAACTCATTATGTACCAGGCTGACATTTGTCCACAATCCTCATTTCCACAAAGTCCGTCGGGCTGATCTGTGTAAAACTGATCCAGAATTTCCGAAACAATCTCCTGGGTTCTCCAGGGACGTTCAACCATATTGAACAAATAGGCGATATGGTGACTGGGCTCATTCCCATGGGCATACTGACCGATTAACCCGCTGATGTCACTGGACTTTTCCTCTCCCAGCACCTCTGAGGTTATGGTAAAAAGTGAGTCAAGTTTTACAGCAAAAACCTCGCTGCCACCCATTAGTTCAATCATACCCTCCACATCATGAGGAACATACCATGTCCATTGCCATGCATTTCCCTCTACATATGGAGTCGCCCGGTGAGCCGAATACCTGGGATGAAAAGGTTCAATCCAGCTTCCATCCAGATTCTTGCCCCGCATGAAACCAACATCAGCATCAAAATAGGTTTTATAACGCTTTGACTTCTCAAAAAACTCTCTCGCAATATCCTCCTCACCCATATCTCCGGCCATGGTCGCAATAGCCCAGTAATTATATGCAAACTCAAGTGCTTTAGATACTGAGGAGTGTTCAAGGTCGCATGGAATAAAACCATACTTTTCCTCATAATGTTTTGCTTTAGGCATCAGTTTTTCCCATACTTTTTCCGAAGGATAATTGATCTTTTTGATGGTATCATAAGCCACTGAATGGACTATCGCTTCCAATGCCTTATCAGTATCAAAGTTACGTTGTCCTTTCATATATGCATCTACGATAACCGATACCGCATGCGATCCG
Organism: Bacteroides sp.; assembly: GCA_030589965.1. Lineage (GTDB taxonomy): Bacteria > Bacteroidota > Bacteroidia > Bacteroidales > SM23-62 > SM23-62. The sequence goes on along the minus strand of JAUUZM010000243.1, from coordinate 2,517 downwards.
ATCATGGTTCCTGTATAGTTGGACGCAAGTTCCCACATAGGCAGAATTCCACCTTCATCATACTTCCGCAAAAGGGCCCTTATCAATTCCTGGTTATAATCGGGCTTCAGTATGGTAAACAGGGGATGCAGAGCACGGTGAGTGTCCCATAATGAGAACACCGTATAATCCGGGTATTGGGAGTGATGGATTTTCTGATCCATGCCCCGGTAGGTACCGTCCACATCTGAATAGATCCCGGGGAATATTGAACTATGGTACAAAGCCGTATAAAAGGTTCTCTTCTCGCTGATGTCGTCTGTTTCTATACGGATCTTCGAAAGCTGCTCCTCCCAGGCATTATCCGCCTGTTTGCAAATGTAATCAAAGTCCCACCCCGTCACCTCAAGATTCAGATTTTTAGCAGATCCTTCATAGCTCACCGGGCTGATGCCAACCTTTACCAATACCTGCTCATCTTCTTCCGTCTGGAAATTCAGCCTTACCTTTGCACTTTTACCAGATATCTCATCTGTACCCTCCTGCAATTGGTTACCAAGGAACAATTCAGCTTCAAAGGGTTTCGAAAATTTAGCAGTGAAATAGACATAATGATTCTTTGCCCAACCTGAAGTAACTTTCAATCCCCGGATCTCCTGGCTGTTTACTACCCTGATCTCGTGCAGGGGATTCTGATGGCCGTGAATGGTATGGGTAAGATCTATCAGAATCCCGGCATTCTCAGCTTCAGGGAAAGTATACCTGTGCACACCTGAACGGGTTGTGGCAGTTAGCTCTACATCAATATTATTATCGGTGAGTTCAACTCTGTAATACCCCGGTCGGGCCTTCTCAGTCTCTCTGTTAAATCTGGACCTGTATCCCGAATCAATCTGATCCGCGTCTCCGGCATCAAGAGGCAGATCCCCGGTAAACGGCATAAATAAAATATCACCATAATCCCCAATTCCTGTTCCACTAAGGTGGGTATGACTAAAACCCAGGATAGAAGAGTCGGAATAGTGATAACCGGCACAGGCGTCCCAGCCAAGTGTCCTGGTATCGGGACTCAGTTGAACCATACTAAAGGGAACCGTAGCACCCGGGAATGTGTGTCCATGGTAATCGGTTCCGATAAAAGGATCCACAAATTCGGTAAGCGCAGGATGCTTCCCTTTATGCAGACCCGGTGTTCCACAACTAAAACAAATAAGAGTTAATGCTATTACAAAAAATAAGGGACATCTGATTTTCAATATTGTCATAGTCTTGTAAGTAATCGGTTCGCATCAAAGAAAGCCTTTAACAATTAAAAATATATTAATAAATAATTAGATGACATGGAACCTATCCTTAAATACCTGCCATTGTATAGCTGTAGCAACCTGATTATAAGATATGTAACTATATTTTCGCAATGTTAATATTTAATTAATAATACCAGGTCCGGATCTGAATAACCCGGGTGGTTCGGAAAGTTCCTGAACGGGAAAATATCCAACTTTTGGAAAAGCGGCAGTAAATGCTGACTGATGCAACAGGAAACAAAAATGATGGCACTTTGGCATATAATCGTTCACCTCTGTCTTCCAATGGGTAGAAGATGAGTTTCTACCCCTCAAATAATCCTGCCCTGAAATCCATAATTCTTAATGCTGACATGCTTTCTAAGCATTTCGCATTATATATCAAATAAACGGACATTTTTTTATTCGATTACAATAGAATTATTCAATAGTTAAATATTACTGGTCGGGTACGTAATTATTTTTCAGCCAAATCATATTATATTATTTCATTTTGTGCCCATTGGTTTAATTATTGTGCATCCTATTCACATTAATTTACTAACTTGTGTATTAGTTTGTTAATCACATAGAGTACCATGAAAAGTACTTGGCTTATATTTTTATTGGTTCTGTTAATATTATTCCCAATTAATCTCTTCTGCCAGACGAGAGTTAATATAACTAAACCCCGTCTTGAATTATCCGATGAGAACCTGATCATCGAATATGACATTCTAAGTGCTGATCCATCTGATCTGTTCAAGGTTTGGATCGAAGTAACAAATGCATCCGGATCAAAAATCATTGCTCTGACTCTATCTGGTGATGTTGGTGAAGAAATAACTGGAGGAAGTAATAAAAGAATCCACTGGAATTTAGAAGTGGATAATATTTCTCTTGATGGGGAAATTTTTATTGAGGTGCTTGCCGAGAAAAAGAAACTTCCTGAAGTTCAGAAGGAGACAATACCTGTTGAGACTACTCCAACAACCGACGTTAATAAAATCTCAAAAGGGAATATGGTTTTTTCATCCATGGTTTTACCAGGATGGGGACTGTCCAAAGTCAAGCAAGGGAAACCCTATTGGATTTTAGGTGTTGCCGGATACGGGTGCTTAGCTGGATCTGTTATTCTGAATCGTTCAGCTTTAAATACCTACGATGAATACAAACTTTCGATGGATACAGATGAAGGCAATACTCTCTGGGAAAAGAGCACCAAGCAGATTGATATGTCAAGGATAATGGG
>JAUUZM010000135.1 GCA_030589965.1 Bacteroides sp. | reverse complement strand
CTGAACAGAGGTTTAATGTAGGCATGGTTTCGTCGGTGGACTATAATATTGCAAAAAATAACCTCACAAGAGCCCAGTCTGACCTGCTACAGGCAAAATTCCTGTACATTTTTAACACCAAGATTCTAGATTTCTGGGCGGGAAAACCAATCACCCTTTCCGGAGAATCTGTCACTCTTTCGGGAAACTAAGCGGATCACTCTTTCGGGAAACTAAGCGGATCACCTTTTGTTATCAGCTCATAACAGACAAAAGGACTTTTCTGGAACTGGAAATGAAATTTTCCGGTTTTGGATATTTTTAAGGACAGGTTTCTAATCTGCTGAAAAAACTCTTTCTCCTCCAAGCCAGGTCTCCATGATCTGAGTAGCTGGGATATCTGCGGGAGGGATGTGTAAGAGGTCGACTCCCGTAATCATGAAATCTGCCATTTTCCCGGCTTCAAGACTTCCCTTCTCATTTTCTTCAAAAGCGGCTTTTGCTGCCCAGATGGTCATGGCTTTTATTGCATCTTCCCTACTTAGCGCATTCTCGACCTGGAAGCCGTCCTCTGGATATCCTACCAAATCTTTCCGTATGGTCAGCGCATAAAATCCATAAAGAGGATTGATACTTTCGACCGGGAAATCGCTGCCATTAGGTATCCATCCATTTTCTTCCATCAACTGCCTGAACGCATAGGCACCCTTGAGACGCATGTCTCCGATTCGTTCCCCAGCCCAGTACATGTCTGATGTTGCATGTGTGGATTGAACAGAAGGGACAATGCTGAAATTACCGAACTTGCTGAAATCATCCGGATGAATAATTTGTGAATGTTCAATCCTCCATCGCCGCTCATTTTTTTCTTTTAATAGAGATGCATAAATGTCAAGTATAAGCCGGTTTGCGCTGTCTCCGATACAATGTGTATTTACCTGGTAGCCGTTTTCATATGCCAGTCTGCATTGTTCAAGAAGATAATCCGGACTCGAAACCGGAAGTCCAATGTTTCCAGGATCGTCAGAATAAGGTTCGATCATCAGGGCTCCCCTGGATCCCAGGGCCCCGTCTGCATAAAGTTTTATTGAGCGGACATTCAGTTGATCTGTTTTATGAATCCCATTGTACATATAATGTTCATAGTTCTTCTCTCCGGGTGCAAGCATAGCATATATTCGCATTCTCAGATCACCAGAACGATGAAGAGAATCAATAAGATCTATAGTCCTGTAATCAAGTCCGGCGTCATGCACCGATGTTAAGCCTACTGCAAAGCAGTTCGATTCTCCCTGTAATAATGCAGTGATAACCTCATTTTCATCTGGTTCCGGGACGATGCTTTCGACCAGGTTGATGGCATTGTCGACCAGTAAGCCGGTAAGTTTTCCATTTTTTCTGATCAGTGCACCCCCTTCAATGGATGATGATTCATTTACACCGGCACGTTTCATGGCTTCCGAGTTTGCAATGGCTGCATGTCCATCTATACGTCTGAGTAATACTGGATTTTCCGGGAATGCCTTATCCAGCATATCCTTGGTAGGAAATCCCTTATCCTGCCAGTCATTCTGGTCCCATCCCCGGCCAAGTATCCATTCGGAAGGGTATTGTTTCTGCCTGTCCTTGAGTATTTCAATAATTTCTTCAAAAGATGATGTACCTGAGAGGTCGGCATGAAGCAGGCTTTTCCCATATCCAAGAAAATGACAGTGGGCATCTATCAATCCAGGATAAACATACCTGCCTTCTAAATCCATATTGCTTACTGCCTGAAATTGCTTCAGAATTTCTTCAGAACTCCCGACGGCAAGAATTACTCCATCCTTTACAGCCATAGCCTCCAGTTTTGAGAAGCTTTCGTCCACTGTATAAATGGTGGCGTTATGCAGGATAAGGTCAGCTTTTTGCTTTGTCATACATGAGTTAAAGATGGCGGACATGAAAATGATGCCGGCAAATGTTATTGGGCGCATAATATTCAGAATGTTTAATTGACATTTGGGAATTAAAGTTAAAAAAAAGGCCGGCATTTATTGATACCTGGTAAAAATCATACCGGTTCATCTGAAGCGAATACTTAATCGTTTTTTCCCGCGTTTAACTATGAATGAACCAGTTTAGAACTGAGTATTTTTTCATTACTTTTGCCGCATCCTGAGATGAGATCTTTAACGAAATATTTCCTGATTACTGTTGCCTTCCTGGCAGCGGTATTCTCCTGTGAGAGATATGAGGTTTACAGAGGAGAGGATGCCTGGCTTGGATTTTCAACGGATACCGTATTTTTCGATACCATATTTACGAGTATCGGCTCCACCACCCAAAGCTTCCGCATCTATAACAATAATGAGCAGTCCCTCGAAATCTCCAGCATAGAGCTGGCAGGTGGACAATCTTCAGTTTTTAGACTTAATATCGACGGAATCGCCGGAAGTTTGGTACGTAATATAGAAATCCCCCCCAAGGATTCCCTCTACATTTTCGTGGAAGTAACCCTTGATCCGAATAATCAGGATTCACTTCTTGCCATTCATGATTCCATACTGTTTAATACTAATGGGAACCTCCAGGATGTTAACCTGGTGGCCTGGGGACAGGATGTGCATATGTTTAATTCAGATACCATCAGGACCCAGACCTGGATCAATGATAAACCTTACCTGATCCGGAATTACCTTATTCTCGATTCCCTGGAAACCCTGACACTTGAAGAAGGAGTCAGGATATATATGCACCGGAACGCTGCCCTGATAATTAAGGGTACTTTAAAGGCAACTGGGAGTCTGGATAATCCTATTGAGATTCAGGGAGACCGGCTGGAGTACCTGTACCGGGATATACCTGGTCAATGGGGACTAATATACTTCTGGCCGGGCACCAAGGAAAATGAACTGGATTATGTAAATATTAAGAACGGTACAATTGGACTGATGGCCGATACCGTGTTTACTCCCAATACCCCCAACCTGACCCTGCGAAATTGTAGAATTGAAAATATGTCCTCCGTAGGTATTCTCGGACAGGGAACAAGCATCCATGCAAGCAATACGGTAATATCAAACTGTGGTCAGCTGGCCATCCTGCTCAACATCGGCGGAAGTTATGAGTTCCACCATTGTACTGTAGGTAACTACTGGGGATCGGGGTACTCTAACCGTACTACACCATCCCTTGCCATCACGGATAATTATGAGGACATCTACGGTAATATTAATGTTCGGCCAATCGAGAAGGCATATTTCGCGAACAGCATAATCTACGGTAATAAGGAATTTGAGTTTTCCATTAATGAGCATGAAGAAAATACAATGCCATACGTTTTCGACCATTGTCTCATCAAAGCAAATCCAGAGGATTTTAACCTGGAGGATACCGAACACTTCATAAACACAATCAACCTCGAGGATCCGGCCTTCGTTGATTATCAGAACTATAACTTTGCCCTTGATACTCTTTCTCCAGCAAAGGATGTGGGCTCCAAAGCGATTGCCCTTCAATTTCCAATCGATATAAAAGGTGACAGCCGCCTGGGTGAGCTCGGTCCGGATATAGGAGCTTATGAAAGGTTTGAGACCGACTCGATCTCAAAATAGGCAGCATGTATTTTACTCTGCAAATAAATGCAGATTGGATAATTCCTTTCCAATCTCCTGAATACCCATAAGAATGCGCCGGGTTTGCCTGGGAGAAGGTTTTTTTCTGCCCTGCACATATTGGGAGAGAAGAGTTTCATTCATTCCAATCCGGCGGGCGAGAAATTTGGCATTCAGGACTCGATAATACTGAAAGAATTGTTTTAAGTCAATTTCCAGCTTGATGTTCTTCTCATTTATTTCTTCTCCTGTATCCTCCATAAAAAGATTGAAGGCCTCGACAGCATTTTCTTTTAATTTCGCGAATGTCTCACCATGAGTAAATACAGGCAAATCAGGAGTGTAAGCCCAGTACCCGTCCGCCGATCTCTCTACGGTAAACGAAATATTTTCATACATCTTTTTCATAATAATCCGGCATTTTTAAGAATGCTTTTTTCAATACCCTTACTCATTTCTTTTGAACCATGATATGGAAAAATAATTATTCCTTTTCTGGATTTGTTACCCATCTTTAAATGAGAACCCTTCTGAGAGATGACATACCATCCGTCCCGCTTCAGAATCCTTAACAATTCAGAACTCTTCATCGGGAATGGTTATTGCAAAGGTAAATAAAAATATACATTTCATCTGAAATATATTCTTGTTTTTTTATTTTTTCGTCTCCCGGTGACCGATATTCGCTGTGATCGGACATGTATTAATGATGAAAGCATTGATTTCTATGTTGATTTTGTATTCAGGTATAGTATCGGCCCAGGATGGGAGGGGGGATATCCGTTTTGTGTTTTATAATGTGGAAAATCTCTTTGATCCCTTTGATGACAGTCTGACCCAAGACGAGGAATTCCTTCCCGGGGGAATGAGGCATTGGACATGGGACAGGTTTCTGGCAAAGGAGAGGAGGATATTTAAGGTACTGGCTTCCATCGGAGATTGGAGACCTCCCGAGATCATAGGTCTCTGCGAGGTGGAAAACAGGTTTGTATTGAACTGGCTTACCCGGAAGACCCCCCTTCTAAAGTATAATTACAAGGTAATCCACAAGGATTCACCAGATGAACGGGGAATTGACCTGGCTCTTCTTTATTTACCTCAATTCTTCAAACCCATTAAATGGAATTTTATCACAGTAAACGGAGGAAGGAGTCCGACTCGTGATGTTTTATATGTCATGGGAGCAGTTCCGGAAGGGGATACTCTTCACCTGGTCCTGTGTCACTGGCCTTCAAGATGGGGAGGTTACCTTGAAAGCATGCCGGACCGGATGGTGGCTGCAGAGCTTGTAAAGGGACTGACAGATTCCCTGATGTTTACAGATCCTGCCTGCAGGATTCTGGTAGCCGGTGACATGAACGATGAGCTCTGCGATCCCAGTCTGTCACAAGTCCTGAGTGTAAAACATATGGACGGGATAATTTTGGATAGCTGCCTGTATAATACCGGGGGAGCTCAGGGGATTACCTCAGGAAGCATATCACGGACAAGCGGTAAAATTGAGGGGACTACCGATAAAAATGAGGGGATCCCCGGTATAGTTTCCGGAACAATCAAATACCAGGGAAACTGGTATGAGTTTGACCAAATTTTTGCCAGTGGTTCATTTTTCTCAGACACTATGTTGTTCGTCAATCATGGAGGGAAAAGAATTTTTGCTCCAGAGTATTTGCTGGAAAATGACAGGCTAGGTACGGGCAGCAAACCATTCCGGACCTTCAGCGGGTATAAATATAATGGTGGCTTCAGTGATCACCTGCCGGTTTACATTGATATTTGGAGGAGGCATTAAGAAGTATCTGCTAAAATATAATGATACGGGGAGGAGGCAATAGGGTTGAATTGGGATTAAACCTTTTTTGTCTGAAGTCCGAGTTCCTTACCTTTTTCCAGCATCAGGGCATAGGCCTCGTCATGGTTATTTTTAATGATCCCGTCCAGGATGGCTTCTTTAATAAAGTCCTTAATAATCCCAATCGGTTTGGAAGGTGAGATCCCGAAGGTTTCCATTATTTCTTCTCCCGAGACTGGTGGCTGAAAGTTCCGGATGGAATCTTTTTCTTCCAGCTCTGCAATTTTCTGTCGAACGATGCTGAAATTTTTAAGATGTTTCAGAACGGTTTTCTCATTTTTTGAGGTGATATCTGCCTCGCAGAGTAACATCAGGTCGTCCAGATTATCGCCTGCATCGAAAACCAGCCGGCGGATTGCTGAATCGCTTACACCTTCCGGGGAAAGGGAAATTGGACGAAGGTGGAGCAGGACAATATTTTGCACATACTTCATCTTTTCATTCAGGGGTAATTTCATTTTCCTGAAAATTCCGTGCACCATTTTTGAACCTATAAATTCATGAGCATGGAAAGTCCATCCCAAATCCTGGTCAAATTTTTTGGTGAGTGGTTTGGCTATATCATGGAGTACAGCCGCCCATCTGAGCCAGAGATTGTCTGATATGGAAGCAACATTGTCGACTACCTGGATGGTATGGTAAAAATTATCCTTATGACGTTGTCCGTTTTCTTCATGTACCCCTTTCAGATCCTGGAATTCCGGAAAAATCAACTGCAATAAACCGGATTCCTCCATTAATTTGAATCCGATGGAAGGCTTATCCGAGAGCAGGATTTTATTCAGCTCCACCGTTATCCTTTCCCTGGATACGATCTCGATCCGGGTGGCAGACTTTTTTATGGCATCAAGTGTTGCTTCCTCAATGGTAAAACCCAATTGGGAAGCAAAGCGTATGGCACGCATCATCCTTAAGGGATCATCCGAGAAGGTTTTTTCGGGTTCAAGCGGGGTCCTGAGGATCTTATTTTTTATATCTTCCCTTCCCCCGAAAGGGTCAATCAATGTGCCGTAGGTATCCTGATTTAAGGAAATAGCCATGGCATTTATGGTAAAATCACGCCTGTTCTGGTCATCTTCCAGGCTTCCATCTTCGACTATGGGCTTCCTGGAGGTAGTACGGTAGGACTCCTTCCTGGCCCCGACAAACTCAATTTCCATATCTCCGAATTTGACCATGGCCGTTCCGAAACTCCTGAAAATGCTAACATGAACTCCTTTACCCAGGCGATTAGCAATTTTTTTAGCAAGATCAATTCCGCTGCCCAGAACCACTATATCTACATCATGGGTCTTCCTTTCGAGAATGCAATCCCGCACAAATCCTCCGATGACGAAAGTTGGAACATCTTCGTCCTTTGCAACCTCTGCAATTAACTTGAAAATCTTATCATTAAGACATTTCTTCATATGTAGATATGACAAATTGTTAGTCTCCTGACAAAATTACAATAAAATCATGATTTCCTTTGCAATGGCACATGATTTGACAGTACATTATAAATTCGTATTTTTGTAGATATTTAGATTTATTCATATTTAAAATGAGTGTTATGACAGAGCATCTTACAGCGGACACCTTCAAAACCAAGGTGTTTAATTATGAAGCAAACAAGGACTGGAAATTTGAAGGAGAAAAACCCTGCGTGATAGATTTTTATGCAGACTGGTGTGGACCCTGTAAGACGGTTGCTCCCTTGCTTGAGGAGCTTTCAGAGGAATTTGAAGGGAAACTTGATATTTATAAGGTGAATACCGAGCAGGAGCGTGAGCTTGCATCTGTTTTCGGAATACAAAGCATACCTTCCATCCTGTTTGTCCCAAAAGACGGACAACCACAGATGGCCATGGGGGCATTACCAAAAGATTCTTTTACCAAGGCTTTTAAGGACGTCCTTAACGTGGATTAGTATTTCCACCCACAAGCTTAATCCTGGATAAATCCAGGCAGATGGGCTGTTTCAGAGATTACTCTGGGGCGGCTTTTTTGTTTGCTCCAAAGAGCAAATTCCTTATATTTGTCAAGCTTCTCTAAGGGGGTGCCTTAAAAAAACGGGCTGAGATCATACCCTTAGAACCTGATCCGGATAATGCCGGCGCAGGGAATTTAGAAAACATGTTTGTATAATTTTTAACATCTATCTTATGAAAACCTGGATGACTGTCATCCTGGCTGCTGCATTCTGTGTGCAGACGAGTGCCCAATCAGTAATATCTGGAAGGGTCACTGATACAGCCGGTGTAGCACTGATTGGTGCGAATGTTTATATCGAAAGTACTTTTCGAGGAGCCATATGCGATGTAAACGGGAATTATTTAATAAACGGACTTCCCGAAGGCAGTTACACAATGAAGGCCTCCTATGTGGGATTTCAAACAGAAGTAAAGGAAATTGAATTTGAGGGGGAATTAATCATTGATTTTAATTTGAGTCCAACTTCAGTCATGGCAGAGGAGGTAATTGTAGTTGCCACCAGGGCCGGTCAGAATTCTCCG
>JAUUZM010000181.1 GCA_030589965.1 Bacteroides sp. | reverse complement strand
GCCATATGATGAACGGCATGTTCTATATTATAGACCATTTCACGTTCAGCATTGGTGCCGACGGAGAATAAATCATCGGATTCAGCCGAATAACTCCCACTCAATTCCATCGTTTCCTGCCAGACTGTTTTCTGAAACTGCTGCTCAATCCTTCGCAGGGATTCCAGGCATTTACTCCGATTTTGTTCAAGTTCAGGATCATGCTTCCGATCATCGTAGTTTATTTTTCCGGAATCAAGTCCTTCAAACATCACCGTGTAAAATTCAATGATATGCCTGTAATGCTTTCCTATGGAATTGTTAAGCAGAACAGACAGTGATTCAATAAAATTATCGTCTGAAATGCTCTCAGCAAGTCGAATAAGTTGCTCAATGATTTGTTTGCCTGCTGTTTTGATTGTTTCCATGCCCTGCTCTGTCAGTTTCTCAAAAGTACGAATTTCATCTTGATAAAATATCATGGGGGATGGATCTGTATATCGGACGGTAAATATATCCATGAGTATCTACTAAAAGAGTCAGCTGGTTTACACTTTTGTCGTTCATTAAAAGACCTTCATAATAAATTTGGAGGGAAGCAAATACCTCATCAAAAGATATTAACAATTTGTTAATAACACCTGTGAATACTATGTTGAGATAATCAATCCGAAATATTTGTAATAGGACCGAATTCGGATTATGTTTGTTATACCAAGTGAGAGATAAAAGGCTTCTCACCAAGGTTAAAAAGTTCAGGTTGATCTCGTTTCGGCGAGAACAGAATGAACCGGGTCAGGAAAAGAACAGAGCCGTGAGGCACTGTCTCTGAAAGATCAACCTCGGCGAGGCAGGTAACAAAGGCAACCTCTTCGGAGGAAGAACAAGTTACTCCATCTCTTCAAGGTAAGATTCGAAAGAATCAATCTTTGAAAAGACTGGCTTATCAGGGGAAGCAGAAACGGAACTACCCGAAAGGGCGGAAACCAGCTGTAACCTGATCAAACTGTAAAACCATCGGGATTTGCGACCTGATCGACCTGGTTAGAAGAGGTCTGAGGAGGGCAGGTTTGAAAGAACCTGACGGAAACAGGTCCGGGTTTCATAAAGAGGTAATCTTAGGATTGCTGCACTGATGAAACGGTCATAATAACTGTAGCTAGGCGGTATTTGTTGACTACGGTTTACAAATAGTGGAATGGGAACTTTTCTTAACGGAAAGGCTCCCATTCGTGTTTTATAGCCCTCCCATAATCCCATTTTACTTTCAAAATCCATACTGAAGGCATTGTCAGACAAGGCATCTGCCAAATTTATGAAGACGACTTATTTAGCAATACCACTGGTTTTCATGGAAATTTTGAAATGCAGGATTTAGCAGATAAAACTCGGATTGCTAAATAAGTGAATTTCATTGCGCAGCAATGTCAAAACGATTTATCAATCCGAGTTTTATTACAAGGGAATGTTTCCGTGCTTTTTCGGGGGTGTTGACTCGGTTTTATTCTGGGTCATTTCCAGTGCCTGTATGAGTTTTTTCCTTGTCTCACGAGGCATAATAATTTCATCAATAAATCCAAGTTCAGCGGCCTTGTAAGGATTGGCAAAGGTATCCTTGTACTCATCGATTACCTTCTTGCGATCCTCTTCAGAATCTATCTTATTCCTGTAAAGGATATTAACTGCACCTTCGGATCCCATTACAGCGATTTCTCCGGTAGGATAGGCAAAGTTTATATCGGAACCAATATGCTTGGATGACATTACACAATAAGCACCCCCGTATGCCTTACGGGTAATTAATGTGATCTTGGGTACAGTGGCTTCAGAGAAGGCATAAAGCAATTTCGCACCGTGTTTGATAATACCGCCAAATTCCTGTAATGTTCCTGGAAGAAATCCCGGAACATCTTCAAAAGTGATAAGCGGGATATTGAAAGCATCACAAAATCTTACGAAGCGGGCTCCTTTTATTGAGGATGTTATATCCAATACTCCCGCCAGGTGTGCGGGTTGGTTGGCAACGATACCCACGGATTTTCCGCCCAGCCTGGAAAATCCAATTACAATGTTTTTGGCATAGTGGGGCTGGACTTCCAAAAATACTCCATCATCTACAACTGCAGTGATTAGTTCGGTTATATCATACGGCTTGTTTGGGTCCTCAGGTATCAGAGTCTGGAGTTTTTCTTCTTCCCGGTTGATATCATCGGTACATGTTTTAAGCGGGGGATCTTCCATATTATTTGAGGGCAGGTAACTCATCAGCTCACGAACCATCATCATACACTGTAAGTCGTCTTCGGCTGCAAAATGTGCGACCCCGCTTTTGGAATTATGGGTCATGGCACCTCCCAGTTCATTCTTGGTAACATCTTCATGAGTTACGGCCTTAATGACATCGGGTCCTGTAACAAACATGTAGCTTGTCTTTTTCACCATGAAAATAAAATCGGTCAGTGCGGGTGAATAAACAGCTCCTCCTGCACATGGACCAAGAATTGCGGATATCTGTGGGACAACCCCGGAAGATTTAACGTTCAAATGGAAAATATCTGCATACCCACCCAGGCTTTGTACACCTTCCTGAATGCGGGCTCCACCGGAATCATTAAGCCCGATCACAGGGGCCCCCATCTTCATGGCAAGTTCCATTATCTTTATAACCTTATCCGCATTGGCCCGGCTCAAAGTCCCGCCAAAAACGGTAAAATCCTGGGCAAAAACATAAACCAACCTGCCGTCAATCTTACCATGGCCAGAAACCACCCCATCACCAGGGATAAGATTCTTTTCCATATTGAAATCCCATGCACGGTGTATTACAAGCTTGTCCAGTTCAACAAAACTTCCAGGATCTAGTAAAGCATCAATTCTTTCCCGCGCAGTTTTTTTATTGCTGGCATGCTGTTTTTCAATTCTTTCTTCGCCTCCGCCCTTTTCAGCAGCTTCCATGCGATTTTCAAATTCTTTGAATTTTTTATCCAGTGATGAACTCATATCTGGTTTTTTGAAATTTATTCGAGGGTTATAAGAGCTTGATTACCCTCTATGGTATCTCCTTCTTTTACAAGAACTTCTTTAATAACTCCATCCCGCCCGGCCTTGTATTCGCTTTCCATCTTCATGGCAGAAACAATGATCAGGGTCTGACCGCTTACAACTTTTTCACCTTTTTTTACAGGTATCTTCACAATTTTGCCAGGCATGGGAGAGGAGATCGTATTTCCGGTATCCTCTTCATCATTACTTTTTCTGCTTAAAAGGTAGCGGGTCTCGGCATCAATAATCTCAAGGTCATATGATTTATTCCGGGAGTTAACTGTGTATTGTTTAGCATTATCTTTTTCAAGGATCTCAAGATTATATGACTTACCATCCAGCAGAGCTGAATACATTCCGTCTTCAACCTTTAGTATATCAAGTGTATAGACCTTGTCATCAACCTTTATGGTAAGCAGATTATCTTCCCTGCTGACAAGTTCAACTTTTGACAGGCGTTCGTTTAGCCGGATTTCAAGTGACATATAGTAGAATTATTGCGATTTTAAAGTCTGCTTACGCCTTTTTTTCTTCCAAAGTCCTTCCAAAGGGATTTTCCGCCATTACTTTGAAAGGATTTCAGTGCCTGTGATTTCATTAGCTTGTCCTGATAGTCAATAAAGGCAGTAATAATGGCTAGATCTTCTTCTTCTGATCCTTTCTGTTCAACGGACTTCATCAGAGAATCTAAATTATCATTTATGAAATGCGTATCATATTTACCCCTGATAAAAACTTTATTGCTCATGACTTTTTCAAGGAACCCAATAGATGTTTTTACTCCACCTATCTTGTATTCGTGAAGGGCTCGTTTCATCCGGCCAATCGCGTCCTCGCGGGTTTCTGCCCAGGCAATGAGTTTGGAAATCATGGGATCATAAAACAAAGGTATTTCATATCCTTCGTAAACGTATCCGTCAGTTCTAATTCCCGGGCCGGAAGGTTCGCTCATATAAGCAATACTACCCGGACTGGGCATGAAATTATTATCTGGATCTTCAGCGTATATTCTACACTCAATGGCATGCCCGGTCTGTTTTATATCTTCCTGCTTATGACTGAGCTTTTCTCCGGAGGCAATACGTATCTGTTCCTTTACCAGGTCAATCCCAATAACCTCCTCGGTAATCGGGTGTTCGACCTGAAGGCGGGTATTCATTTCAAGGAAATAGTAATTCCTGTCATTATCGGCCAGAAATTCTATGGTACCGGCACCATCATAATTAACCGCCCTGGCCGCTGAAACAGCATCAAATCCCATTTTTTCCCTCATTTCAGGAGTCACTAAAGGGCTTGGTGTTTCCTCAATAACTTTCTGGTGCCGTCTTTGTACAGAACATTCCCTTTCACAGAGATGTATTACATTACCATGCTTATCTGCAAGAATCTGGAATTCAATGTGATGCGGAGAATCGATATACTTCTCAATGTATACAGAATCATTGCCGAACGATGCAAGGGCTTCAGATTTTGCTCCCCTGATGGAATCCAGGAGGTCTTTCTCATCCTTTACCAACCTCATGCCTTTTCCGCCACCTCCGGCTGAAGCTTTAATCATTACAGGTAATCCAATACCTACAGCTGTTATTACACCTTCCTTCTCATCCTTGATAGCTTCTTTGGTACCGGGAACAACCGGCACTTTAGCAGCGATCATAGTTTCTCTGGCCTTGATTTTATCCCCCATGGTTGATATGGCATGGGCCGATGGACCAATAAATATTATTCCTTCTTTCTTACATCGGTTTGAGAATTCGGCATTTTCAGACAGAAAACCATAGCCAGGATGTATGGCTTCGGCTTTTGAGGACTTTGCTGCCTCAATAATTTTGTCAATTACCAAATAACTTTCGTTGGAAGGGGAAGGTCCAATAAAATAGGCTTCATCGGCATACCGGACATGGAGAGAAGATCTATCTGCCTCTGAGAAAACTGCAACTGTCTGGATACCCATCTCTCTGCATGATCTGATTACCCGGACAGCGATCTCGCCTCTATTGGCGATAAGAACTTTCTTGATCATATAAATCCGTAACAGTAAGTAAACAAAGATGAAAAAAAAAAAATGAAACCAAAGTAAAATTGAAAATTTTTAATGGCATTAAAACATTAACAAAAGTGATATATGATTGAGTTTAAATCGAATATGAATTTTCATGTTGAATAAATACAAATTGACAGGATTCGATTCGATTAATAATGATTTATTAAATTTGGCTAGATCAAAATTCCAGATGTTGAATAACAGCATGAAAACTATCTCGTGTGTTGTAATACTGGTGGTCGTTTCCGGCCTGCTTAGTTGTGTTTGTCTGGGGCAGGCTAGTAATTCTGAATCAGCTTTGTTTGCAACAGATTCAATCCTGGAACTGACTTTATTCGCAGACCTTGACAGTTTGCTGGCATACACTGAAGAAGAACCTGACTACCAGTCCGCCAGATTAATGTATAAGGATCCGGGTAATCAGAAAATGGTGGAAATGAATGTCAAGGTCAGGTCCAGGGGAAATTTCAGAAGAAAACCTGAGCATTGTGGCTTTCCTCCCCTAAAAATGAAATTTTATAAATCTGAGAGACAGGGTACCATATTTGAAGATTTAAAGGATGTGAAGCTGGTTACTCATTGCCAGACGGACATTCAGGAATATGAACAGTATGTGCTTGAAGAGTACCTGATCTATAAAGCCTATAATATTTTCACAGACTTTAGTTTCAAGGTTCGACTTGCCAGGATTACATACCTAGATGAAATCTCCTGGGCAGATACACTTACAAGGTATGCCTTTATTCTGGAGAATGCTGAGCATATGGCGAAAAGGAATAACTGTGAATTGCTTGAATTGGAAACGGTTCCTCCCGAAAAACTTGACCGGAATCTTTTTACACTGATGTCTCTGTTTAATTATATGATCCTGAATACGGATTATTCTGTTCCTATTGTACATAATGTTGAATTGGTAATACACGATCATTTTAGTCCCCCAATTCCTGTACCCTATGATTTTGACTGGTCTGGAATAATTAATATTCCATATGAATCTCCATTTGCTGCCACCAAAGCAAAGTTTTCAGGACGGCAGTATAAGGGACCATGCATTAATAGAAATGAACTCGAACGCTCTTTTTCTGTAATGCTCGCAAAAAGGGAGCAGCTGTTTAATCTTTACAGAGATTTCCCATATCTGGATGAGGATATGAGATCACGTAGTTTGCAAGACCTCAGTATGTTCTTCATAATTATTACCAGCAGGGAGTTAATACGTCAGGAATTCATCAAAAATTGTGAGGATTAGGTTATCAACACATAAGTGTATTTTGACCAATCGTCAATAATTGAAGGTATTTGGAATTATCCCGTCGACCAAGTCCATATTTAAGTATGCGAAGGTAATGTGGGCCACAATCATATCAACATATTCGCAGTCTCTCAAAACAAGACCTAAGTAGCACTAAATCAATTGTGTATAGCTATTTAACCGGTTTTTAACACTAGTACAAATCTAGTATCTGTTTCCTAAGTTTGCAAAAGCGCTATATTTGCGGCTTCTTTTTTTCATAGTTACCTATTGTTAATTAATTGAAGTAATGAAAAAGCTAAAATTCATTATTGTACAAATAGTACTTGTACTGATTCTGTTTTTCTGGGACATCGGTTCCATATTCTCAGACAGGAAGGGTACACATCCTGTACAATCAAATGAGCTGAATAATAAATCCGGAAAAATCCGAAACG
>JAUUZM010000017.1 GCA_030589965.1 Bacteroides sp. | reverse complement strand
TCAATACCCTCATCTTAGCCATTGACATGTATGAGCGGTAGGTCAGTGGGAAGAGGACCAGCTTGATCAGGATAGTCAGAATAAGTATGATCAATCCGTAATTACTGATAAACCTGTTCAGAAATGTGAAAACAGGAATAATCACCCACTTATTAATAACCCGGCTCATTGCGCCTCCCAGTCCAACCAGGTCCTGCATCTGCAAATCAAAGGATTTCAATGTATTATAACTGTTGGGACCAAAATAGAACTTGTATTCCTGAGACTGTTGAGCCTCCTGTGTAAATGGAATTCCGATCTCGGACTCAAATGTATACAGGTAAGTTGGGTTGTCTTCCAGGGTGGTTGACCTTACAGTAGTATTGACAAAACTCTCTTCAGCGATGAAAACCGAAGAGAAGAACTGTTGTTTGAATGCAATCCAACGGACCTTTGTCGGTACATCCTTATCCAGGACATCCTTCTTTGAACGCATGGCCAGCTTCTCGACCTCGTCCTGGAAATGCTTTAAATAGATCGTCGTATAATTCAGTTCGTTCATCCGGCCTTTCTCCTGTTGAGGCACATAAATATTCCAATTGAGATCGATGAAATTATTATTCTGCGAGAGGAGTTCCCCCATGTTTACAAACTTGAGATCGAATCCAAGCATATAGCTCTCGGGTTCCAGGGAATAGATATATTCAATGTAACGTCCATTGCCAGCAGGAAGTCTCATAGATAAACTTTTAGCTGAGGAACTGGCGTTCAGTGTAGATTCCCGGGTATCTGGAGTGAAATACAATTCATTGGTATTTATACTCCGGTTCTGAGCAAAGAATTTCATTCCAAACACAGTCGAATCTCCGTCAAATAATATCAGGGGAAGTGTATCATGGGTTAAATATTCCTTTAATTGTACGGTGTACGGACGTCCACCCTTTTTGGAAATTCGGATCTTTAAACGATCATTCTCAAGGGTAATAAATTCATCCGGACCCTGGGCTGCTTCGGCAAAAGCACCATAAACATCCCGGTTGTCTTCAATACTGGCAGCTTCCTGCACTGCTACTGGAACCTGAGAACCTGCCTGTGTACCTGCCTGTGAGGGATTGGTTATGGCCTGCTCTGCCTGCTGCTTTTGGGCGTCCTGTATCCTGAATTGTTCCGCAACTGCAATCGAGTCCCTGACCCTTTGCATGTCTGCCTTCTCTTGCTCTGAGGGCTTGGTAAACATGGAATACCCAATCAGTATTCCTGCTATTAATAATAATCCAATTATCGTATTTCTATCCATTTCAATATATCTTACTAATCCGGCATGTATATCCGGTGTGTATAATTTTAGATTTTCTCTACTGATTCATCCATAGAAGCCTTGACAAAACTAATGAACAGGGGATGAGGTTTCATGACTGTACTACTGTATTCGGGATGAAACTGCACCCCTATAAACCAGGGATGATTCTTTAATTCCATAATCTCGACTAACTGGCTGTCCGGGTTTATCCCAGAGGCAATGAAATTGTTTTTTTCAAATTCTTCCAGGTATTCATTATTGAATTCATAACGATGTCTGTGTCTTTCCTTGATGGATGTTTTCCTGTACGCTTTATAAACTTTGGTCCCTTTGATTATAGTACAGGGATAAGCACCCAATCTCATAGTACCACCTTTTGCGGTAATACCTTTTTGTTCTTCCATAAGGTCTATAACAGGATCCGGAGTCCTTGGTTTCATCTCCGTTGAATGGGCTTTTGGAAGACCCAGTACATCCCTTGCAAATTCAACAACTGCACATTGCATGCCCAAACAAATTCCAAGAAACGGGATGTTTTGTTTGCGGGCATAACTTACTGCAAGCACCTTTCCCTCTATCCCTCTGTCCCCAAAACCTGGAGCAACAATGATCCCATGTTGATCCTTCAGAAGTTCGGAAACATTATCCTTTGATATATCTTCTGAATGAATACAATTTACCTTCACTTTACATTTATAGGTCGCACCTGCATGGCTAAGTGACTCAATAATAGACTTATAGGAATCTGTAAGCTCAACATATTTCCCTACCAACCCAATCTGTATAGTGGACTCAGGATTCTTCAACCGGCTGACTACCTCGGTCCACGGACCCATATCCGGCGCCTTGGTTTCCTGCAGGTCCAGCTTACGGATCGCTATCTGATCCAGTTTCTCCTTCTGCATAAGCAGAGGTACCTCATAAATAGTGGATACATCAATAGATTCTATGACAGCATCGTATTCCACATTGCAGAAAAGAGCCACTTTCTTACGTATGCCACGATTTAAATGCTTTTCTGCCCGCAGGACAAGAATATCCGGCTGTATCCCGTTCTCCAGCAAAACTTTTACTGAATGCTGAGTTGGTTTCGTTTTAAGTTCACCAGTGGCTGATAGATAAGGTACCAGCGTAAGGTGTACAAATAAGGTATTGGTTGATCCCAACTCAAACTTGATCTGTCGAACCGCTTCTATATAAGGCAGTGATTCAATATCACCAACGGTTCCACCAATCTCTGTGAGAACCACATCATACTTCTTACTCTTGCCCAGTAACATTATCCTGCGCTTAATCTCATCCGTAATATGAGGAATGATCTGAACGGTTTTACCGAGGTAATCCCCTTTTCTTTCCTTATCGATTACAAATTGGTAAATCCTACCGGTAGTAACATTATTTGCCTGGCTGGTATTAATCCCCAGGAATCGTTCATAATGCCCTAAATCCAGGTCGGTTTCAGCTCCATCTTCAGTCACATAACATTCACCATGCTCATAGGGATTTAGCGTTCCAGGGTCCACATTAAGATATGGATCCAGTTTCTGAATTGTAACGGATAGTCCTCGCTCTTGTAATAATAGGGCAAGAGAGGATGTAACAATCCCTTTTCCCAGTGAGGAGGCTACACCCCCGGTAATGAATATATATTTTGTAGAGCTCACTTAAGCTTTTATTGTTTGATTTGTAATTACTTGGTTTGTAATCTCCTGATTCACTATCGTTTAACTTCTCCGAATTTAATCCATGCTATCAATCAATTCAATTTTTTGCTCAAGGAGTATAATACTTTCTTTAGCGTTATCGATTCTTGACTGTACCTCATTGATCATGGATTCGGCATTTTTTGATTTGGCAAAAAATCCAATATTATTCTCCCACAAAACAATATCATTTCTGAGTTGCTGCAATCGATTAATATACCTTTCCCTCTCCTGCCCGATCTTCATATCAGATTTCGGTTTCTGGGACATATTATTCAACTTATTCCGGAATTTTAACATATTCTTCCGGTTGTCATTGATATCAAGGTTGTCAAAATGCTTGTTGATCGCTTGTCTGAACTGATCCTGTAAAGCCTCTTTTTCCTTAAAGGGAACAAAACCGATCTCAGACCACCTTCGTTGGAATTCATTAAGGAACTTAAAGTTATCTTCCACATTATCAGACAACTTAAGTGATTCAATCTCCTTAAGAAGGTTTTTCTTTGCTTCCAGATTTTGACTGTAAGTTTTATCGATATTCTTATAATAATCAGATTTCTTATGGAAGAAATGATCGCAGGCAGCCCTGAACCTTTTCCATACGGCATCTGAATGTTTTTTGGGAACCGGACCTATCTCTTTCCATTTCTTTTGCAGATTGATCAGGTCATCAGTAGATTTTTTCCACTCCGTACTTTCCTTAAATGATTCCGCCTGTACACATAAGTCCGTTTTCATCTGAAGATTATTCATCTGCAATTCTTTACTATGCGTATAGAATTCACGTTTCCGGTTAAAGAAAGTATCACAGGCTTTACGGAACCGTTCGTAGATCTTATTATTATCCTTCTTAGGGGCAAAACCAATGGTTTTCCATACCTTCTGAATCTCTATCAGTTCTTTGGACTTCTCATCCCATTGTTTGTGGGTTTCCAGAACCTGGTTGCTTATATCTTCAGCCTGTTCACAAAGCAGAAATTTTTGCTCAAGGTTCTTCTTCTGTGCCTTCTTCAGATCTTCATAATAATCCTGATGCTTGCGATTTATCTTGGTAGTAGCATCCTTAAAGCGTTCCCATAACTCTGTTCTTGCCTCAAGAGGAACAGGTCCGATCTCTCTCCACCTGTCATGATACTTCTGCAGGCTCTGAAATGCATTCACAACAGAGGATTCAAGCAATAGCTCCTCCGCTCTTTCACATAATTGCATTTTAAGCTCCATGTTCTTTTTCAGATCCAGATCCCTTAACTCCTTATTAATCTTTATAAAATCATAGAACTTCTCAACATGATGATTGTAGGTATCCCATAAGTCCTTAAGATTTTGCTGTGGAACCAGGCCGATAAGGCGCCATTCCCTTTGCAGGTCCCTGAAATCGTTGAAGGTTCTGTTTATGGATTCCTTCCTGTTGGCAAGTTCCTTAATGTTCTCAATCACTTCATATTTTCGCTGCAGATTGTCCTTCTTCTGTTGATCAAGACTCTTATTAAATTCCGTTTTCTGATCCCGGTATTGCTTTAATAAGCCCTTGATTTTTTCTTCAAGCGCATCAGGCATTACCTGAAAGTCCTCAATATTTCCGCCTTCTCCAATAAATTTCTTACGCTTCAACTCGATCTCGGCCTTATTCTTCTTATAAAAGTTAACCTTTACATGATCGACATCCGAACGTATCTCATGAACATCCTGGTTCTCGAGTAGAACTTCCAGTCGGTTCACAAGATCTTCCCGTGTAAGCGTGGAATAATCAAAATCCGCTATCTCTGTGGGTTTACCCTTTTTAGCTTCGCCTCCTTCAGCCTTTTCAGAAGCCTTTGACCCCTCAGCAACCTTTGTCTCTTCAGAAACCTCTGAAGCTACTGCAACCACAGGTTCTTCTTTTGCTTTTGCTTTTGCTTTTGCTTCAGGTTTGGGAGGAGCTTCAGATACCTGAGTAGCCCCGGACTCGACAGCAGTATCTGCTTCTGCAGCTACTTCCGGTTCTGGGGCAACCTCTGGTTCAACCTTAGCCTCTGGCTCCGGGGCAACCTCTGGTTCAACCTTAGCCTCTGGCTCCGGGGCAACCTCTGGTTCAACCTTAGCCTCTGGCTCCGGGGCAACCTCCGGTTCAACCTTAGCCTCTGGCTGGGGTACAATCTCGGGTTCGGGTGGAGTCTCTGCCTCTGCGGCATCCACAGGTTCGGGAATTGAAACCGGTTCTTCTACAGAGGCCGGTTCTGTCTTTGATAAAGGTTCTTCCTGGGGGGGGGGGTCCGGTTCGGGTGGAGTTTTTTCCACCTCGGGGGACACGGGTACAGGTTTTTCCTCGACTTCTGAGGAGATTTCTGTATTCTCAGTGGGTCCGTTTACTATTTCTTCCTTCTTTTCAGAAGGTTTGGTTGCGGAGTTATTCTCCTCAGAAGAATCCTTCTTCAATTCACCGGAATCACCGGTGAGAGGTCCTTTCTGGACCTGATCATTATGTTCCATGGCGGCTCAATATCCATATGTACTGACACTGACAAAGTGCGAAAGTAATTAATAAAGCCCTATACTCAAAGTTTTTTTGGGCATGTTGACTATTTTTGTACAAAATCTAAATCTATGAGAATCGACATTCTTACAGGTGTTCCGGAACTTCTTCACAGTCCGATGAACCACTCTATTCTTAAACGTGCATCTGACAAGGGTCTTGCCGAGGTCCTGATTCACAATATCCGCGATTATTCCACTGATAAGCATAATAAGATAGATGATTATGCCTTTAGCGGGGAAGCAGGGATGGTCATGAGCATTCAACCTATAGACGATGCATTGACGAAACTGAAGAATGAACGTGAGTACCAGGAGGTTATTTATACTACTCCGGATGGTGAACCATTCAACCAGAAAATCGCCAATAATCTATCCACCTGCAAGAACCTGATTTTTCTATGCGGGCATTATAAGGGAATTGACCAGCGGATAAGGGATAACCTCATAACCAGAGAGATATCAATAGGAGATTATGTAATGACCGGAGGTGAACTGGCAGCTGCTGTCATGATCGATTCCATCATTCGTTTAATCCCCGGAGTCCTTTCTGATGAAACATCTGCGCTGACCGATTCATTCCAGGATGGTCTCCTCTCCCCTCCTGTCTACACAAGGCCAGCTGAGTACAAGGGATGGAAGGTCCCGGAAATATTATTGTCAGGGAATGCCGCCAAGATTGAGAAATGGAGATTTGAACAGTCCCTTGAAAGGACGAGACGATTAAGACCGGATCTCCTGAAAGAGGAATAGATGAAGAAATGGCCAAAAGACAATTCCAGCGGTACTTATCATTCCCCGGAATTATAACGTTCCATGATAATTACAATACTGATCTGGTACGTTTTATTAATCCTTCAGGGGTTACTTCAATAATGCGGGTTGTCATATGTCCACCATAAGATGGAACCCATGCCCATAGAAATACTAATATGGTCATAATCCACTGATAATTATTTTTTTTAAATAACATGCAGGTTGTATCAGTCCTGACCTCCACCGTCCAACCTCGCTCTATTAATCTTGATACCTCTTCATCAAGAACACTTATTCTCTCTTCTAATGTTGTCATACCAATGGATATGAATGAGAGTTATTTCATTTAAAACTTACTGATAATCAAAGTTAAATAAGTATACTATACCAGTCAAATATTTGTTTTCATTGGCAGGGCTGGTTTTTTATTTGATCTGGCTGGTATGATCTGCTTATATAAGGCTTAACGGAGTATTTTCCTTACAAAAGCAACGGTGAAATAAGATACCATTACCAGGCCTGAGAAGCCTACAATGCTTGAGAACCAGCGTATAAACCCTGAGGGATAGTAATCCCCGTATCCGATTGTCAGAAATGTGATGGCACAGTGGTAAAAAGATTTTACTACCACATTCAGTTTGTCTGGATCTCCCACAGAAGAAACAATATCTGAAGAGGTAAAGAGTATCAGGAGCATAAACATCACACTGAAGACTGCGTACATTACCAGCATGGAGATGATTACGCGCACAGGATTTGTTGCATAATGTCCGACCCAGTCAAAAATAATTAACTTAAACCAGTAGATCGGGTACTGCCATAGAGCTGAAATCGGATTTTTTTTAACTGATTCTTCAAGGATGGCTATTGATTCAAGCCTCTTAAATTCAAGATAAGACTTGTCCTCATCGTTATACTGACCGGTAACACTGAAGTTCTCCTTCAGGGTTCTGAATTGCTCTGCCTTTGACCTGTTAGAAGTTTCCTTCTGTCTCCGAATTAGTTTTTTCACCCTGTTTTTGGTCCAGTCAATGTAAATTCTTCCGATCAGCCGCATGCCGGAAAAATCTATGGTCCCAATGTCCAGATCATTGTCATAAGGCATCAGGTCAATGATATCTCTAACGATGGTATCAGACAGATCAATATGTCCGCATTTTGCGACCCTCAGGTCCAGGTAATGATCAAAATGGCAGGACTGCAGTGAGAGTGATTTGAATTTTGTATTGTGAAAGGATACAATGCCAACATCAAAAATAGCCCGGTCAAAACTGACATCGGCATGATCATATTCTGCGAGTTCAAAATCCAGTATCCCATTACCGAATACCGTTCTCTTAAAACTGATTTTTCCCTCTTTTAATTCACTGGCTTCAAAACTGACATCTCCGTCTCCAAAAATAGCACGATTAAAATTCACCCTGCCGTTGGCAAATTCAGCTGTCCGGAAGTCCACACGCCCATCTCCAAAATCGGTTCGCTCGAAAGAAATGTTTCCTTCCCTGAACTTAGCATAGTGAAAATCAACTTTACCTGTACCGAACCTGGCTATTTTAAAGGATACATTTCCATCTCCAAACTTGGTATTGATAAAGGAAACATCCCCGTCGCCAAAGTCAACATTGGTAAAGATTAAATCACCTGCCCCGCATTCAGCATCCTGAAAGTCTTTGGATCCGGTACCGAAAACAGCATTTTTAAAACTAATATCCCCTTTCTCCACAATCAGATTCGAGAGATTAAATGCACCGTCAGGCAGTCTTGCATGAGTAAAATTTAATCCCCCGCCAATGATCTTAGAGGCATGCAGGTTCAGGTCTCCCCTGGCAAAATATGCATCTTCGAAACTGACGTCTCCCTCAAACTCAGCGTGTACGAGATCAATGGAAGCCTTGCAATTGAAAAAAGAAGATCGGGCTGAGAAATTTTGGATCCTGATGTCCTCCTTTATTTCAATATTATATTTCTCCCTGTAATCAATAAGGGAAAACGCGTCAATGTAGCAATGATCGAGCTGCAGGGAATCTCCCTTATGGATCAGTTCAAATATCTCATTAACATCGAGATACCCAAAATCTATTACTGATTCATGATGACCTTCCTTGCTCAGGATGGTAATGGAAGCGGTTCGGGGGAATTTTAATCCCTTATCCGAAGTAAACTTTTGATCCTTTATCTCAATATTGAAGGCAGCTGGTTCTGGGAACATATTTCAATAAGGCTTCATTTCTGTTATTACAAATATAATCTTATCTCTGACAAATCCCCTTGTAAATACAATTCCTGCAAGTCCCTTCCTCCTCTGTCTGAACGAATGCTGTACCGGGATCAAACAGGCTGTTGAGCAGACTGGTAAGCTGATCAGTAAATTCCTCATCAATGCTGGAATAATCCCATATTGCAGTATTTGATTTTAAGCTCCCGAGACTAAAATGATACCTGAATCCCTGTCCGAATATATCCCTGATCAAATAGACTCCAGGTGTAACAGGTAAATTTTCAAGTCTCTCTTTTGTACGGAAAAGCTTAGCATACAAAAAGGTCTGGAAAGCCGCAGTGTTCCGGGTCTTGTTTTCCTGATCAAATAGTTCTTCAAGGGAATTCAGGAACATCCTTCCCTTTCCCGTTTTATAATCCAGCACTCTGTATGAATTTCCGAGACGATCTATCCTGTCAATCTTTCCTCCTATCCTCACCGGGAATTCTTGCATACCTGATTGTACGGGTATTTCCATGAAGTAGCTCTCCTCCAGGCTTTCGATATGCAAGGGTGCGAATTCCATATCTTTCTCCAGTATTTTTTGAACGTAGGTAAATATTATTTCACGGATAACCCGGTTTCTTCCTTCCGGGGATTCACCGGTATCATTGAGGTAAATCTCGCTGAAAGCTTTGTCAATGGACTCAAAAATCATTGCCGGAGTATCCAGTATCCTTTTCAGATCCGCTTCATTCACAGGATTATCCAGTTTCATATATAAACTCCTGACAGCCTCATGAAGCAATGTGCCAAACAAGGCAGGATCAACCTCTTCCTGAAGCTTTACAGGTTCCTTGATCTCAGCGATGTAGTTAAAATAAAACTTAAGTGAACAATCAATATAGCTATTAAGTGCGCTGGGGGAAAGATATCCCTTGCCCTCCTCTTTCGAGGGGGAATACTTCATCAGCTTTTGCAATACTTCAGGCGATTTGTCAACCCGGATAGTTTGAATTGGATGAGCCTGAACATCGAATCCGGCGGAGAGTTCCCTGACATCAAAATTCGGATCATAATTCAGCTGGTGAATAAATCTTGATTTCTCCCCTGAATTGAGTCCCTCGGCCTTGTTATTATACAGCAGACAGACATCCCCTGCCCGCTGTATCAAACGATAGAAATAATAGGCATATATAGCATCCTGGTATTCAGGTGTTGGAAGTTGAAATCCAAACCTGAGATTCTGGGGAATAAAACTCTGGATATTTCCTGTCTTCGGAAATGATCCTTCATTCATTGAGAGAAGAATGATCCGGTCAAAATCCAGCACCCTGGTTTCCAGCACACCCATTACCTGGATACCTGCAAGGGGTTCACCGGTGAAGGGGATGCGGGTTCGTTGAAGAAACTTATGGAAAAGTCTCAAAAAGGTAGGTAAATTGAAATTCATCCCCAGTCTGCCCAGGACATCCTTTAATCGTTGGATTCGGGTATAGATCCTGTAAATAAACTCCAGTTCCATGGCAGGGACTGGCTTCTTTTCATCATCCCTCCCTGTAATCATTTCCAGTATTTCCAGGAGGTATCCGGCAATGTCTTCGGGTTTTTCAATCTTCTTGAATATCCCCCTGAACAGGTCATTCATGGCTAATTGGGATTGATTAATATAGATCAGATTATGCTCATGAATTTCTCTCACTTTTGAAACTGAATCTCCATGTTCTCTCAGGCTGATGTACTGGTGCTGCAGTATGGGGAGAACATCTTCATGGTAGAATCTGGGATCATTCCCCTTGCTCTCACGCAAATTACGCTGTAGGGCGATCAGGTGTTCAATCAGGCTGAAAACAGGTGTGGCGCTCACCGGATATCCCATGGTCACATTAATCTCGCTAAGCTCAGGCGGTAGGGCATTCAACACGGGGATCAGTAATTCTTCATCCGCCAGGACTATGGCTGTTTCTTCTCCCAATTCGGCCAGCTTTTGTGTTTTCTCAAGGATGGTATTAACCAGTTGGGCCTGTCCGGCGTCAGAAGGGATCGAATAAACCGTAATCTCTTTTGGAGTACCTGTGAGGTTAAGCTGGTTGAAGGACTTACCTGAATCTTTGAACCTGGATAGATTCTCCCGCATAAAATGTCCTGCTTCATGCATCTCGTTACCCAGGTAGTACTCATCATAATCCCAGTAGAATAATGCCTTATCTGATTTTTCAAGTGATTTGAACAGAAGTTGTTCGCATGGATTAAGGGCGTTGAAACCTATAAATATAAGTTTTGTAAAAGGCAGATCGCTTAACTTTTCTTCCCTGATTATTTCTGCAACATTCCGGTAGATCATACCCTCATATCCAATACCTGATGCTAGCAATGATTCACGGAATTTCAGGTAAACCGGAAACAGGAGATTCCATATCTCCAGGAATTGCTGCTTTTGTTCACTCAGTTGTTCATAGCTGAAACTGCTCCAGAATCGTTGAATCAGCTCCACCTGTTGTTCCGACAAATAATCAAAAGATTTCTCAAGGTCCTTCAGGTCAGACAGGTTACGGAAAATATCTTCTGCATTGACCATATATTTATCAAGCTCATCAAAATCAGAAAGCATGATCTCTCCCCAGAAAAAGAACTCATCAAAACTGTCCTCCGAGCCCCTCACCTCTAAATATACCTTATACAGGAGGCTGATTAATTCCAGTTCATCGGCATAGTCCAGTTCCGAAATCCTGGCCATCAGGTCCTGGATGGTATAAATTGATGGTGACCAAACCGGATGCTCCAGTCTATCCCCAAGGTATTTATTGAAAAAAAGTCCGGCTCTGCGGTTGGGGAAAACAAGACAAAGTTCACCCAGGTTTTCTCCGAATGATCGGTGCAACTCCTCTGCTACTTCCCTTAAAAATGCTTTCATTTAAAGTCCTTATTCATCCTTAGTCTCTTATTCATCTTTGGCCTTTATAATCTTTTCCCTGCCATGAATCCTTCTCAGCCAGCTTATTTTCAAACCGCTGCAATATCTGGTCATACCTTAATCCCCAGTTATCACTCAGCAGGAATCCGGGGTTCACTTCTCCGGCAATCCTTTCCACAACGAAGCCGGGATTGAGCCTTTCCATGAATTCTATCATTAGCTCCAGGTACTCATCCAGTCCATACATCCTGAAATCTGTTGGATCCTCCAAAAACTCCCTGGCCATATGGGTATCTTTTACAATCTGTAACTGATGGAACTTTACATTCTGAATTGGTAGTTCTGAGATAATCCCGGCCTGTTTAAGGATCTCAGTCTCCGATTCGCCTGGAAGACCAATAATGAAATGCGCACCCTGTCTGATATTTCTGGATGCAGTCATTTCAATAGCCCTTAGTGAATCCTCAAATGTATGTCCCCTGTTCACCCTTTTGAGGGTTGCATTGTAGCAGGACTCAAGTCCATATTCTATAATCACATAATATCTTTTTGCCAGTTCTGAGATGTAATCAAGTACCTCATCATTTACTGTGTCCGGTCTTGTTCCGATAACCAACCCAATGACTTCAGGATTTTTCAGAGCTTCCCTGTATTTTTTCTGAAGGTGCTCAAGGGATCCATAGGTATTTGAATAAGCCTGGAAATAAGCCAGGTACCCTTTGGTTCTGGGGTAGCGTTTTTTGTGAAATTCTATGCCTTCCTTAATCTGATCTGGAATAGACTTAAGCGGCTCACAATAAGATGGATTGAAGGCATTATTATTACAAAAGCTGCAACCGCCTGTACCTTTTGTTCCATCCCGGTTGGGACAGGTGAAGCCTGCATCCAGGCTTAGCTTCTGAATGCGTCCTCCAAACTTTCTCTTGAAGTAGTCTGCATAGGCGTTAAACCTCCGCTCATGTCCCCATGGATATATAACTGTATCACTTATCATACTCCAACTACTTCATTTAAATTAACATACCATATAAATCCTTTCACCTGCTCATATTTCATTTGTTTCAGCATGCTTGCATATTTTTTCACCTGGGCCAGGTGTCCCGATGATTTTTTCTGTCCAAATTTATAATCCACCACAATTACCTCGTCTGATTTCAACATAACCCTGTCCGGCCTGCGGATGGAACCATCTTTGGTAAGAATATCCTGCTCGGCAATTACCTTCCAGCTCCCGTCAAACCATTCCTTTACTGTATCCATCTGCATCAGGCGGTTGATTTCAGGCCTCAGCCTTTCTGATCTGTCAATGTCAATTATCCCCTCGCGGCATACAGAATCAAGCGCCCTGTCTATATCCTCTGATGTGCGGATCCTTGCAAAAATCTCATGCATTACCGTCCCATCCTGCACTCGTTGTCCAGCGTCCGGATCGAAAAAATCCATTCCCCTGTAAATAAGTCTCAGTTTACCGCTGAATTCATGACTGGATATATCGCGTAAAAGGATCTGGTCCATTTTTACTGATTCGGCAGGAGAAAAGGTAAAATCACCTTTAGTCCATGTCGTTTCGGTGTCATCCCATGTTCCCCCGGAAGGGGAATCCGTATTCTTTAATACCCTTTTTATCAAAGCGGATACATCTGTAAACTTATCAGCCTTTCCTTCA
This sequence comes from Bacteroides sp., assembly GCA_030589965.1. GTDB lineage: Bacteria > Bacteroidota > Bacteroidia > Bacteroidales > SM23-62 > SM23-62. The sequence continues at coordinate 4,081 of JAUUZM010000017.1, read as the reverse complement.
GGTGTAAATACCACGAGACTTTCCCTGGCCCTGGTAAAAGCAACATACAATAAATTCAGATGGTCCATGTAGACCCGGAATTTTTCTTCTGCATATTCTTCAGCAAAAATTGTATCCTCGAGGGTTTTTGAATATTGAACCGGAAGCAAGCTAAGTCGTTTAAAAGGTTCTTCAGAGGGCCGGCACCATAAAATCTCAGGATTTGGAGAACGATGATCAAAGCTCCAGTTGCAATAAGGGATAATAACCGCTTTAAATTCAAGTCCTTTTGCCTTATGGATAGTCATCACCTGGATAGCCTCCTGATCCTCCGAAACAGCCAGGGATTTCTCTTCTCCATTTTCATCCCACCAATTTAGAAATGAATTTACATCGGCCCCTCCGCCCCTGCAATAATCCAGCACAATATCCTGAAATCCAAGAATATATGGAGTCTGCTCCTCCTGCTTGTCCAGTGAAAAAAGGGCAATGATCCTTTCGGTCAGTTCTGTCAGGGTAAGATACCTGAGGGATTCATCCAGAAATTTCTCAGGGAGAGATGCAGCTTCTCCTTTCCGGAAGCCATTCATTAATTCATCAAGGCTTCCATCTTCTGCAGAGATCTTTCCTGTAAAAACATTATAATCAAACACAAGACAGGCCAAATTGACCCTGTCATGCGGCGAAACAAGAAACCTGAGGGCGTTCACCAGAATCCTTACCGAAGTGGAGTTGTACAAATACAGGGATTCATTTGAGATAACATCGTATAGATACTTCGAATCCGGCCTGCTGCTCTTATATTCAAGAATCGCATCGGCAATCCTTTTTCCATCTCTTTTACTGCGGACAAGGATGACCGTTTCAGAGGGGCCAACACCTGCATCCTGTAAATCTTCAATATGTTTGATTACCTGGATATCAGCAATATCCTTCCATGTTCCTTCCTCGGGATCCGGGATTAATGAAACCCGTATATGTCCTCCTTGCCTGTCCACTGCTTCTGGTACCTCCTGGTCCACATCGGTATATGCTCTATTTACCTTTGCTGCATGTAAACTATCCTCCTCTGCATCATCATTGAAATGTGCATGGAAGATTTCACGTGCCTGTTTGAAAAAGAGGTTATTAAAGCCGATAATGTTTTCAAGACTTCTCCAGTTATACTTCAGTCCCTGCATATCCAGCTGTTCAGGATTAAACTGCTTCTGGACATGTTCAGATAATATCTCCCAATCTGAGTTTCTCCACCGGTAAATAGATTGTTTTACATCTCCGACTACCAGGCATTTCCGGTCATATGCCAGGCTGTTCTCGATAAGGGGTTTGAAATTTTTCCATTGCAATCCGGAGGTATCCTGGAATTCATCTATCATAAAATGATGGAAATAATTCCCGATTTTCTCATAAACAAACGGGGCATCATTATCCCCGATAATCCCGTATAGAAAACGGGAAGCATCTGAAAGCAGAAAGATACCCTGTGATTCAGCAACTCTGCGCATCCGCCTGGAAATATCCGTCAGTATCCCAAGTGTGTACAGAAAATTTCTTACCCCTTCGGCAGAACGGTAATTCTTGTAATCTTTTTCATATAGTCGGATACAGCTCTTCAGGAGATCATTCATTCCATTCTGATAAGCAGCCGTGATGCGGTCAATATCATCCGAGGTTTTTGTGTACCATTGAGTGGGTTCATCAAGGGCATTAAGTATGGTAGCTGTTGGGGGGGCAAAATTTTCCTCAAGCAATCTTTTAAAAAAGTATGCTACCCCCCATTGTCCCTTAAAACTACCGGTATCGAGTCCCTCAGACACCATTATCCCCATAGCCTTCTTCGCATACTCTTTCAGGCTGTTTTCAAACCGGTACTTTATTTGCATCAACTCTTGCTGAAAAGCGGAAAATTCCTTTTTATCTTCAAGTTGTTTTATGAGTTCCCCGCTACCAACCTGGAAGCCCTCCTTATTCAATTCCTTACCCAGTATTAACAGATCCCGCTTCAGGTTCCAGTTTTTACCCTCCTGAACCTTTTCCCTGGCAAATTCGACGAACCATTTTAAAAGCTCCGGATCATCGTCCAGATCCATTAGCATTTCATCGATGGCTTCGGAGAGTATTCTTTCGGAATCCAGCTCGATCTGGTAACCTCCTGAAAGTCCGATTTCACGCGTAAAGGCACGAATTGCCTTTTGAAAGAAACGGTCGATTGTTTCAATGTGAAAGCGGGAATAATTGTGCAGGATCGATTCAAGTATAAGTTTCGCCCTGCCCGAGACTTCTGATTCTGTGAGCTTATTGTCCGATGCTATGAACTCCATCATGGGGGAACCATCTCCGAGGGATAACTTATGTAATTCCTCAAGGATCCTGTTTTTCATCTCATCCGTGGCCTTATTGGTAAAGGTTACGGCCAGTATATGCTTGTACAATTCCGGCTCAGTAATGACCAGGCTAATGAAATCGCGGGCCAGGGTATAGGTTTTTCCGGATCCTGCTGATGCTCTGTATATAGTAAGACCGGACAATTTCTGATGGTTTGATTTGGTTCTGTAAAGGTAGAAAAATAGTTTTTGGCTTGAAATTTGCGTCTGATTGACTGAAAACTAAGCTATTGATTCCGACTATGCAAAAACTATACACTACAGGATTACTTATCCTTCTCTCCCTGGGAAATATTTCGGCACAGCAACCCATCTTCCAGGGGGTAGCCCTTAAAAAAATCGACCAGTTCCAGGCTGGCGACACCCTTAGCATTTATGGGTTCAAGGAAAAATCCGGCGGTGATACCTATCTGATAAGAAGCGGATACGGAGATAAATATGTATCAGGCAACAAAATACGCCTGCTGGATGACAATATGGGGTACTGGCAGCAGGTCTGGCTGAGGAACCAGGCTGCCCATGTGCGCAGCAATGGCTGGCAGGGAGATCTCCGCATGGTTCTCCGAAATGATTACTATGAATATGCAGCACAGATGGAAATGAACGGACTGGTATTCAGGGATGACTACCTGGAAGATTACCTGAGACAACTGGTCTACCTGATCCATCCACAGCCCTTGATAAAAGGGCAACCTGCCCGCTTGAACATATTGATGATAAGAGCCAATAAACCCGAATCCTTCGTTTTTGATAATGGCAGCATTGTAATTACTACCGGTCAAATTGCAAAAACAAATTCGGAAAAGGAACTCCTTGGGATTCTGGCAAAGCATACGGCACATATTGTACTGGATCATAACCTGATGAACCTGAATTATGAGGTTCACAGCCAGCGTTCAGCAGAATTCTGGTCCGCTTTCGCTACCATTGCTTCAGCGGTAGCTATGGAGTTTGCGAATATCCAATATGGAACAAATTTTAATGCCGGGGATGTTGTTCTCGCTGGACTAACCTCACATGCCATTTCGGATGCCATCCTGAGATCTTCAGGTTCCAATTTTAACTCGGAGCAGGAATCCCAGGCAAACTACCTGGGCAAGGAATTTAATACTGTCCTTTCGGGCAGGGAAGGTTTTGGATTCCTTCCAGACAAAGAATACAACATTTATATCTCTTCTGTATTGTCATTAACGGCCTGGCAGGAATACCACCAGAATAATTTTGACCAGTCCATGTACTATATGGACAGAGTATTTAAGCTCGGAATAGCCAATGAGGAGGATTACCTTCTCAAGGCAAAACTTACCAGGACCCTATCAAATACACCGGAGAGCAACATGGAAGCCCTCCGTTTGATCAATGCTGCCCTTGCCATGAATGACTTCGACTTTGTGGAAGCATTGGCTGAAAAGGGTCTGATCCTGATCCGCCTGGGTGAAGTGAACCAGGCCAGGGAAGTCTTTGTCGAATATAAGACAGCCGTATCAGGCATGCCCGAAATACCTCCTGGCAGGGATGGCATCTGGGCAAACCGCATGCTCATCAAATGTGATCAGCTGATGATGAAACGCTGAATATGCTTTAATTATCAAATTAATAAAGCTATGAGATGATTCATTGTATCAAAACTGATTTTCTGCTGAAAAATCAAACCATAGTTTTATAGGATATGCTACATCTCCATTATGCCCTTTATATATACCTTTCTGGCTTTGAGG
>JAUUZM010000306.1 GCA_030589965.1 Bacteroides sp. | reverse complement strand
GAAAGATCAAAATTTCCGTTCACCAGGCACCAGTACCCTTTAGGTCTTGCCGAAACAGGCGGGTCCAGAAAATTCCCCTCAAGAGTCTGGGAAAATCCAGGATCCGGGATCAGCAGGAAACTTAGGCCTAACATGAAAACAATAAGCTTTTGGCACCCGGTGGCATAGCTTCTGAACATATCTCATATAATTTGGAGTTCACCGACCAAGGTAATGGTTCAGAACCAGCATGGTTTTGCTGGATGTACTAATTGCTTTTGTGAGCGTATCAAATGGAGCTCATATACTCTTTGGGAGCTTTCCCAAATTGCTTCTTGAAGCGTGTAGTAAAATGAGAGGTATTTTTGAATCCGACATTATAGGCGACTTCCGATACATTTTGATAGCCCTTGCTGAACAGCTGAGCAGCCCTTTGAAGTCTGTAGGTAATAATAAAATCAGATACAGACTGGTTATTGGTGAGTGACTTAATTTTCCGGAACAGTTGAGCACGGCTTATGCCAACCTCCCTGATCAGCGTATCAATATTGAAATCGGAATTGGAGATATTGTCCTCAATGGATCCAAGAATCTTCCGCAGAAGCTTTTCATCAGTAAGGGTTGGAGAAAACGATTTTGCGTCAGGAACAATGCCGGAGTAAAACCGGCTCTTCATCTCCTCCCTTGACCTGATGAGATTATCTATTCGCTTCTCAAGTATATCAATATCAAAGGGCTTAATCACATAGTCGTCGGCGCCTGTGTCATAGCCTGTCTTTCGAAGTTTTTCATCGGCCCTGGCTGTTAGCAGGATGATGGGAATATGGCTGGTTGCCTCATTGGTCTTCATCTGCCTGCAGAGTTCAATTCCATTCATTTCCGGCATCATAATATCACAAATTGCAAGGTCAGGATTTGTCAGCAACGCCTGTTCTAAACCTTCCCTTCCATTTACGGCCACCTGGATATTGAATCTATTTTCAAACTGGCTCCCCAGATAATGGCAAATATCAGGATTGTCCTCAACGATTAACAGGGTCTTAAGTTCCTTATTATGAGGCTTTCGCTTGAACAGCCATCTGTCTGGCAAATGAGATGATGCTTTTTGACCCTGATGACGTTTCTCAAAAATGACCTCATCATCTAAAACCTCATCTTTGTTATAGAAGGATTTTGATATTGGGATCTGAACCGTAAACTCACTCCCCTTCCCATCCGTACTCTGAACAGAGATTTCCCCTTTATGCAGTTCCGTCAATTTCTTTGCCAGAGAGAGACCTATTCCTGTTCCCGGAATATTCTGTGTCCGGGAATCATCAATCTGGGCAAATCGCTCAAATATCCTGTCAAACTCTGCTTCAGGTATCCCAATTCCCGTATCACTCACAGTGATCCTGGCATAGTCGATGGATTGTGCTTCCCTGATAACCTTAAGTGAAAGATTCACTTTCCCGTTATCAGGTGTATATTTAATGGCATTGGATAAGATATTATAGAGGATCTTCTCAATCTTATCATAGTCGAAATAACAATGAAGCGTTTTAAGTTCAGAATTAACAGTGAGGCTGATACTTTTATAATTAGAATGAAGATAGAAAGGTTCTGCAATGCGCTCAATACTCTCTACCAGGTTTCCCTTCTTGACTTTTAATTTGAGGGTTTCACCCTCGATTCTTGAAATCTCAAGCAGCTGATTGATTAACCTGAGTAACCGCTCTGCATTCCTCTCTACCAACGCCAGCTCGTCCATCAATTTATCATCTTTCATCACCTCTTTCCGTATCATATTTCGGACCGGCGAAAGGATAAGGGTCAGGGGTGTTCTGAACTCATGAGAGATATTGGTAAAGAACCGGGTCTTGATCTTGTCCATCTGGCTCAATTTTTCCGACTTCTCCTCGATCACCTGATAAGACCTTGCATTGTCAAGTGCAATGGAGATATAGTTGGCCATATTCTTAAGAATATCCATATGCATATCGGAATAGGAGTTCCTCCGAAAACTCTTTATTACCAATAATCCGGATACACTTTTATCGATGGATACAAGAGGAATATAAATGGATGACCGGGGCATTTTCTCGCCCGTGTAACCCATTACATCCTTGCTAAGGAAATTACTGATCTCCTTCTCTACATCATTCATCAAAACAATCTTGTTTTGATTGATGCACCAGGCAGAAAAGCGATCCTCATTGTCAAGGGATATGGTCTCTGTTTTCAGCGGATTATGTTTGTCGGTCCTTCCCCACAACTTCACATTTCGCTGCTCCCGGTCAACGATTCCAATATAAAAGACAGATGCATCCATCAGCTCATTAATGTGGTCATAAACCCTGCTGATAATCTCTTTGACCCTGATTGCAGAGGTAATATTCTGCCCAATTTCGTCAAGTAGCTTTAAGTTTTTATTCTGCCTTTCCAGTATCTTACTCTGATTCTCAATATGCTCTTTCTGTGTCAGTATCTCCTCATTTGTCACTTCCAGTTGTGTATTTGCATATTCAAGTTCAGTGGTCCGCTCCCTTACCTGTCGCCTGAGAATCTCCCTCTGTTTCTTGAGCTTAAATGTCCTGTACCTGAAATATGAGATAACGATCCCCGTGAACAGCAGCACACCAAGTACCTTAAACCACCATGTTTGCCAGTAAGGAGTGAGGATGGTCAGCTCAAGAGTTGTTTCGGGACCGCTCACCGTCTGGTTCGAGTTTGTCACCTTCACCCTGAACCGATACTCATCCGGGGGCAGATTGGTATAGGTGGCAAATCTGTGCCCGGATCCGAAATAATTCCACTCATTGTCAAATCCTTCCAACAGGAAAGCATAGTTCACATTTTCAGGGGAAACAAAATCCATCCCTGAAAACTCAAATGTAACTGCATTTTCCCTGTGCGAAAGAGTAATCTGATCCGTATAAGCTATTGATTTCTCGAATATGAATCTGCCACCAATGGTATCACCTGCGCGTACCTCACTGTTTGAAATGCTGAATCCCGTAAGTACCACCTTGTTGTAAAGTTCCTGTGTAACCATACTATCAGGATGAAAGACACTCAGTCCCTTACTTCCTCCAAAAAACATCTCCCCGCTCTTGCTTCCGGCATATGCAAAAGGATTGAATTTATCACTCTGGAGTCCATCGGATGCGTAATAGTTCATAAATTCTCCCTGTTCACTCCGATCAAAAACAAGCTCGGGAGGAGAAAACCTGGAGAGCCCCCCTTTGGTACTGATCCACAGGTCCCCGGAAGGATCTTCCAGAATTCCGGTAATACCATTGTTACAAAGGCCATCGTTTTCAGTGAAAGTTCTGAATTCTGCATGATCCGTTTCATCACATCTCATGGCGACAAAACCATATTCAGTCCCCAGCCAGATAATACCACGGTGATCCTGCACAATAACCTGTATTTTATTACTCTGTAAAGCGGAGGGAGATTCCCTGTCAATTTCAAAAGTTTTAAAATTATCCTTTTCAGGTTTATACAATCCTAATCCTCCCATATGTTCCGCTACCCATATCCGTCCCGAATTATCCTCAAACAATGCCCAAATATTACCAGATTTCAGTGCCCCACTATCATTAATGTTCTTTACATACTTTTTTTTGCTGAGAAATTCCCTGTTGCCATTAACAGCAGGACTCAATTTAAATTTTTCCAGTCCACTGGCTGTACCTACCCACAG
>JAUUZM010000244.1 GCA_030589965.1 Bacteroides sp. | reverse complement strand
GCATATAAAAAGCAGCCTTAGAGAGATCGGGGTCAGGGTCCTTGAAAATGAGGCAGTTGACTTTGGTGAAATCCAGCTTATAGGCCTAAATCATATGCGGGCAGACAGCCTGACATCTGACATGCATGCCAGCGTTGGACAAGAAACGATCAGAAATGTGCTGCCTCGTATTCAGACAGATCCCGGTAGACCTACCATACTATTGCATCATAGTCCGGATGGTATACAGTATGCCCATGAAAAAGGCGTGGATCTGTATATGTCCGGGCATACCCATGCTGGACAACTCTTTCCGATAAATTATATAGCCGGAGTAATGTTCAAATACAAAAAAGGCCTGCATGATTATAAGGGCATGAGGATATTTGTTTCACAGGGCTGCGGAACTTTCGGACCGCCTATGAGACTGGGGACTAAATCTGAAATAGCACTTATAACATTAAAACCTGAATAGAGGAGATCTGTGCAGTGTTCTACTTCTGCTTCTTCGCCCAGGAATCCCGTAAGGTGGTAGTGCGGTTAAAGACCAGCTTCTCATCTGAACTGTCAGGATCAACACAAAAATACCCCAACCTCTGGAACTGCACATTCGTTCCTGCTTCTGAGTCCTTCAGTCCGGGTTCCACAAAACCTTTAAGAACCTTCAAAGAATCTGCATTAAGGTTAAACCTGAAATCTTCTCCCTCAGGCGCTTCATCAGGAACTTCGGTATTGAAAAGACGATCATACAAACGGATCTCGGCTTCAGCAGCATGCCTGGCAGACACCCAGTGCAAGGTGCCTTTCACTTTGCGGTTGCTTTGCGGTCCGCCGCTCCGTGTCTCCGGATCGTAAGAGCAATGAACCTCGGTGATCCGGCCTGAATCATCCTTGATCACCTCCTCGCATTTGATAATATAAGCAGATTTCAGCCTGACTTCCCGGCCCGGTGCCAGCCTGAAATATTTACCAGGAGGATCTTCCATAAAATCTCCCTGCTCAATAAAAACCTCCCGGCTGAAAGGGATCTCCCGGACACCCATGCTTTCATCCTCCGGGTTATTTATTGTTTCCATCCATTCTTCCTTATCTTCAGGGTAATTGGTAATAACCAGTTTTAGGGGATCTAAAACGCCCATTACTCTGGGGGCTTTTCTATTCAAATCTTCCCGCAAGGAAAATTCGAGCAAACCAACATCGATGATCCCGTCTACCTTGGTCACACCGATGGTATCGGCAAAATTCCGTATAGATTCAGGGGTATAACCACGACGCCGTAAGCCGGATATCGTAGGTAAGCGTGGATCATCCCAGCCTTTCACCAGTTTTTCCTCCACCAGTTGGAGCAGTTTACGCTTGCTCATAACGGTATAACTCAGGTTCAGGCGGGCAAATTCGATCTGCCTGGGGCGGTATTCTGATGAGGCCATCTGGTCTACAAACCAATCGTACAGTGGCCTGTGGTTTTCAAATTCAAGGGTACAAACAGAATGGGTTATGCCTTCGAAAAAATCACTCTGTCCATGTGCAAAATCATACATGGGATAAATACACCAATCATTCCCGGTTCGGTGATGCTCGGCATGCTTAATCCGGTAAAGCACAGGGTCACGCATATGCATATTTGGAGAGGCCATATCGATCCGTGCACGCAGTACGCAGGAACCGTCTTCAAACTCCCCTTTTTTCATTTTCTCAAACAACTCCAGGTTTTCATCTACGGAGCGCTTCCTATGTGGACTTTCTTCACCCGGACGGGTTGGTGTCCCTCGTTGAGAACTTATAACTTCCACGGGTTGATCGTCAACATAAGCCTTACCTTCACGTATCAGCTGAACCGCGAAATCATACAGCCTGCCGAAATAATCGGATGCATAGAACAGCCGGTCCTCCCAGTCAAACCCCAGCCATTTCACATCCTCCTGGATGGATTCAACGTACTCTATATCTTCCTTCACCGGGTTGGTATCATCGAAGCGAAGATTGCATTTCCCCCCGAATGTTTCCGCCAGTCCGAAATTCAGGCATATCGATTTCGCATGTCCGATATGCAGGTATCCGTTTGGTTCGGGTGGGAAACGGGTATGCACACGTTTCTCATTCTTGCCTTTCGCAAGATCCTCATCAATAATTACTTCAATAAAATTCTTTTCAGCTGCCATATGTGCGTATAATTTAAGAGCTACAAAATTAGAAAAAAACCTCAAGCGGGATTCGAAGCTTGATTAATTTATTGATATTGCCCAAATTCGCAGACAAGCATGAGCATTAGAAATCTGTTTATTGTATCAATTATTGGATTGGTGTTTCTGCCCGGATGTAAAGACCCAGGATTCAACCTCGGATTTGAACAGGCTGATTCCACGCTGTGCACAGCTGTGGGCTGGGATTTTTCGGGGATTGCATTAGCCTCGGATCAAAACAGCATCCGCCTGGACTCAATTCACAAATATTCAGGTTTTTTCTCCATTCGAATGGATGAAGGCAGAGCAAGCTACACAATCCCGGCAGTGTATGAAGGGGATTCAATTGAGCTTCGTGGGTATTTGAAAACGGAAAGCATCCCGGAAAACTGTACAAGGGGTTTCTTCCTGAAGCTTGAAGATGGGGAGGGCGAACTTCATTCAAAAATGACCAAGGATCAAATGATACAATTTGATGGTGTATGGCAGGAGTACAGCCTGAAAATCCCCCTCCACAAATATGCCAGGGAAATCGTATTCGGATCCTTTATTTATGGTCAGGGAACCATATGGGTGGATGAGCTCCAACTGCTTGTAGATGGCAGGCCACTGAAAAGAATCCGCAGCAGGGATTTGTTGCTATACCCTGCATTATCGGATACCAGTTTTAATGAATCTTCTGGAATTTCTATTGATAAAATTACCCCTTTGCAACATGATAATCTGGCACTTTTAGGAAAAGTATGGGGATTTGTTAAGTACTATCATCCCCATGTTGCCCAGGGGGAATTAAACATGGATTCAGAATTGTTCAGGATCCTTCCCGGGGTTTTAAAAGCTTCCAATCCGGGGGAGCGGGATATAATTTTGAGTGATTGGCTCAAAGCATTCGGAAAGATTCCTGTATGCAAATCCTGCAAGGTAAAAATTGAAGGGGATCATAAACTATTGCCTGACCTTAGTTGGATTGAAAATGCAGGGATTGGAGAGGATTTGAAATTTCAACTTATCTATATCCTGGAAAACCGGAACCAGGGCCCGCATTATTATGTTTCGAAGAATCCCGGGATAGGTAATCCTGTATTCAAACATGAAACCAGATATCGCAAAATGCAATATCCTGATGATGGATACCGTCTGCTTGCTCTTTTTCGCTACTGGAATATGATCCAGTATTTCTTTCCTTACAAAAATCTTATAATGGAGGACTGGAATGAGATCCTGCCTGAGTACATTTCTGTGTTCCTGGATGCAAAAAATGATTTGGATTACAGACTGGTTGTCCTCCACCTAATTGGGAGGATACATGATACTCACGCAAACATAATGGGAAGAGATTCCATCCTGGAGAATTATCGGGGCGAATATTTTGCTCCGGTCCAGCTCAGATTCATTGAAAACAGAGCAGTCGTAACAGGATATTATGATGAGGGATTGGGAAAATGGACAGGATTAAAACCGGGAGATATCATTGTGTCCATAGATAGCAGGAAAGTTGAGGAGATCGTACAGGAAAGACTCGAATATTACCCTGCCTCCAACCATGTGGCCAAGCTCCGGGATATTGGCAGGGATCTCCTGAGAGGTCATAGCGGCACGGTGAAGCTTAAATACAGCAGGTATGGAAGCACCGGGGAGTTAAAAATCAGCCGGTATTTGAAAGATCACATAGACCGTTCTGCTGACTTTACGGCCTACCAGCCTGAGGAGTCATATCGTATGATTGGTGATTCTGTAGGATATATTTATTTGGGGAAGATAAGAAATGAAATGCTGGAGGATATTTTCAATGATTTCGCTCATACCAGGGGAATAATCATTGATATCCGGAATTATCCATCCGAGTTTGTGGTATTTACACTGGGAAAATACCTTATGCCTGAACCCGTAGAATTTGTTAAATTTTCCAGTCCCGATTTAACATACCCGGGACTGTTCAGCTGGAAGGATCCACCAGCGGTTGGGGAATACAATCCGGATTATTATAAGGGCAGGGTTGTCATTCTGGTCAATGAGATATCCCAGAGCCAGGCAGAATATACAGCTATGGCCCTAAGGTTGGCACCTTCTGCACTCGTTGTTGGGAGTACAACCGCAGGAGCAGATGGCAATGTTTCAAGCATTTTTTTACCCGGTAATCTTTTTACCATGATCAGCGGAATCGGGATTTATTATCCTGACGGGACGGAAACCCAGAGGATCGGGATCCTGCCCGATATTGAATTCAATCCAACCATACGGGGTATCAGAGAAGGTCGGGATGAGATTCTCGAAAAAGCGATTGAATTGATTGAAAATGATGATATTTGAAGTTAAATAATTTGTCATGGGACTGATCCAAATAGAAAACATGGAGTTTTATGCCTTCCACGGGCATTACCGGGAAGAGCAAATCGTGGGGAATAAATTCCTGGTTGATCTTAACATTGAGTCGAATATGGATGCCCCGGCTGATTCCGATAATCTGAAGGATGCCATCGACTATCAGCGAGCCTACCGCCTAGTAAAAGAAGAGATGGAAAAAAAATCAAAGCTCCTGGAAAACATTGCCAAGCGGATCCTGGATGTGATATATTCAAATTTTGAAGGCATATCACTGGTTAAAGTAAAAGTCTCTAAAATAAATCCACCCATGGGCGGCGGCAGGATTGAAAAGGTCAGCGTTACGCTGACGCGATGAACAGAAAAGAATTACCAGCGAACATTCACCTATCTATTTTGATACATGGATCCGGACAAAATTAAAATTGCATCTCAGAATAAAAAATGTCCCAGCTGCGGAACCACCTTCCAATGCCTTGGAGAGGATGACTGCTGGTGCGAAAGTTACCAGATCCTGCAGAAGGATTTCCTGAGAATTACACAGAACTATAGTGATTGCCTTTGTCCGGAGTGCCTTAAGGAGTACTCATCAGACTAAGCCAAACACTGGGTTTTAATACGATTTCGTGGATTCTACAAGGTTATCCATCAAATATTACTTTTTCGCTGCCACCAAAATCCTTAAATTAGTAAATCTGTTATCCTGAACAGAGTCTTAATCAGTAAATATTAGAGCAATGAAAACAAATACAAGTAAAACCCTGATTATTATGGCAGCCATAGCTGTCCTGTTTGGAGGCTGTGCCAAGAATGAAAAATTTGACCTGAGACCTGAGCCTGTATCTCTGGAAAATATATTATTGATCCAGCCCGATTGTGATAATCCGGTTTCGGCAGACCTGATTGCTGCTCAGCATTATAAGATAGGATATGTATCTGCTGAACGCATTGG
>JAUUZM010000178.1 GCA_030589965.1 Bacteroides sp. | reverse complement strand
TCATCCGTAAATGGATGCCATGACAGGGTCTCCTTTTCATCTAACATCTTCTGATGCATAAAACTATTGTTTCCGTAGGAGAGAGATTTTGCATCATATCCGAAAAGCCTTAAGTAGGCAGTAGCAAATGCAGAAGACATCCCTGTACCACAATACATTACAATGGTCTGATCAGTTGGCAATGTGCCCATTTCTGATGGGATTCCGAGTGTTCCTTGCTGTTTATAACGATAGGCACCAGGAATATGTCCCGATTCATACTTGTCTTTCCTCTCAAAGTTAATGATGAAGTACTTGTCAGGGTTTTCAAATAGTACCGGACTCTTTATGAAAATCTCTTTAGGGCTTGTGGCTAAAAGCTGGGATACTCTTTCCTTAAGGAGTTCTTCACCTGTGGTGGTGCCGGATTCAATTATCGGTTGATTGTATGAGGCAGGTTTTTCCGGACTTTCGGTAAACAATTTTTCCTGATAATCGCTTGATAAGTTATGGTCCTTGATATGACCTGCAAAATCAGAGTTCCATCCTGCCATTCCCCAGCGCATGGAATATACGTTCCCGTATCCAATAAGTCTTAAAAGGCTTGTAGCGTAAGAAGTCCTTTGTCCCCCGTTACATACAAGAATAATTTTATCATACTTAAAAGGAATAATATCATTCTCGAAATAGGAGAGGAGATTGTTCATCTCAATATTAATGGCCCCTTTGATATGCCCCTTTTGAAAAGTCTCAGGGTTTCTGAGATCAATTATGAGGTTATTACCTTCAACTTCCTCGTAAACCGTAGCAGGCTTAATCATGCTGGGATACTGCCTGCTTTGAACATAATCCCCCTGTTCCCGGAGTTGAGTAAGGAGCAGGGCTGCATTACCCTCAAATGATGTGAGGGTAGTGGCAGCCGGTACTTTATTTTCTGAAGTGTCTGTACTGGATTTTTTTTCGCCTGAAGGTTTACAGGAGAAAAAAAGAAAAAGGGACAAGAATATTAATGCTCTCATTAAATTTCAGTCATTTGTGCATTAAAGTTAAGGGTGTCCTTTGGATGCCCCACCTCGTCATAAGCGTATTTTGACATTGCAATACCATTGCGGGGGTGATCCATCAGATTCCTTGCCGCATCCATGTTTTTTCTTTCGAGGAGTGAACCATGTTCATCATATACCATCTGGGTAACGGGGATAGACATTCCTCCAAGGGGTTCATCGTCCTGATCGTACATGGCCCTTTCCAGGGTATTCCCATGTTCATCATATTTATTTTCAAATTTAGCCCATCCCCAATAAAGATTTGAAAGTTGTCCTGTAAGACTTGAAACAGTGAATTGGGTGATGTCTCCGGCATCATTGTATTGGAAAGCAAAATAGGATACCCCAATATCACCGCAATTTTCTACTGTGCAATTATACATGCTATCCCCCTGGAAATTAGCCATGTTAGTGACAAAACCCTCATCGTCATAAGTAAACCGGAGTTCATAGAAGGGACAGAATTCATTCAAAACGGTTTCTTCACCGTTCAGATTAAACCTGTTTTCTTTCAATTGTCCATTTGCCATTATATCCCATTCGTACCATGAAATACCATTTCTGTTTTCAACCTGGTTTCCTTCTTTGTCCAGGAATCTGAGTCCAACTCGCACTCCATTATCATCCAGATTATACTCGGATGTAAAAACTTTTCTGTACTGCTTTGGCTCTCCCTTCTTATCAAAATAATTATGTATTTCCTTGTTGCCTTCATAGCTGATTCCAACTTTTGGAGATCCGGTATCTGAACCGTCGAGCAACTCATCGCCTCTGCAATACTCAACTGAGACCATATGGCCTTCTTCATTATAACTAAATTTATAATGATTGATATTGCCAGCATCATCGGGGGATATTTCATGTATTCCGCTTATGAGATCAAACGGAGTCTCAGAGAATTTCAATTGACGAAAGTATTTCTCGCCAGTACTGGCAGTTTTTTCTCCTGACTGGCATGAAACAGCTGCCAGCAACAAGAAAACAGATAAAATATTAATAATGTTCTTCATAATTTTTGGATTTATTTTAGATTCTATTTTTGCCCTGCAATATCTGAAGGAATTTGCTCATTTCCAAGAATATCCAAAGCCCTCATATAAAATACCTTATGGGCATTTTATATGAGGGCTTTGGAAGAAGTAAGTATAGGACCTATGCTATTGTCCGAGTCCCCCCTGCATAACATACCTGAATTCAGCAAGAAAATCAACTTGCTCTGTTACTTTGCTCTCCAGGTAACCGGTTGCTGTGAATATAAAACTTTCCTCATTCATGTAATCTGTGAGGTCATCCAAGTTCATATCCAGCTCAATCATAGTTACGCCTCTGGGTACCGTATCAAGCCACGCTATCCTTGTTTTACCAAGATTAGGTGAGTCCATAAATAGTTCAATTTTTGTTACCGGATCAAATGTGTGACCCTCTGTAAGTACAGTTACTTTAGCATCAGACATCCGAACGGATCTCAAATTTTCCTGAGATATTCCGTTTGCAGCTAATGCTGAATCAATATTGGCATCGATGTTGTCCGAAATAAATAAAACATCACCGAGCTCATCAGTAGCGTCAATGCTGAACTCCCTGGGATACCATTGAGAATTAAATTTAAGAAGATCCGATAGAAGTTCGTCACAAGCCGTACTAAGTAATACAGCAAGGCTTAATAATATGAGAATGTTTCTG
The DNA here is from genome assembly GCA_030589965.1 of Bacteroides sp. Lineage (GTDB taxonomy): Bacteria > Bacteroidota > Bacteroidia > Bacteroidales > SM23-62 > SM23-62. The sequence goes on along the minus strand of JAUUZM010000178.1, from coordinate 4,179 downwards.
GTAGTTTTCATCTCTAAAGAATTTAAGATATTAAAGTATTAATTGCAAATTAACGACTAAAAATTGACTTATCAAGTTCTGAAATATTTTTTTCTTAAACTATGTTCTATAAACTGGCTTTGATCTGAAATTTCACCTTGACCAGCAACTTCAGATTTCCTGATACTCTATTTTTAAGAAATCCCTGTGAGGTTAGCATAAAGTTGCTCTCCTGGAAATATGGCAGAATGTTTTCTTCGGACAAATCCAGTATAAGTTTAGTTTGTTCCATCGGAATGGTACTTAGCCAGGCGACCTTTGTTTCTCCAAGCTCATCAGTATAAACAGTTAATTCAATATTTTTAAGGAGATCAAAATTATCATAACCATCACTTTCCTTATAGCTTATCTCAGCCTCCTTCAAAATAATCTCTTCGACTTGTTCTTCCTGCAATCCAAGCGTTGAGAAAAGGAGAGATGTATTATTTTCGTATACCTCTTCTGCAAAGATCTGAAATCCAACACGGTCATTCTCTTCTACAAGGAATTCCATATCATAGTAACCTGTGTCAAATGTTGTCTTAGGATCATTAATCAGTTTTCCGCCTTCTTCGCAGGAATACAGATAAAAAACTGACAGGATCAGCAATAAGGACTTTCGTAGATGGTATTTTGCAATTGGCATGCGAGCGGTTTTCATATCAGATTCAAAAATCATAAAACTATTCAGTAATAAAAAATCATACGAGAGGAATATCCTTAGGGTATACATGTTTTTGACCAAACTCGCCTCTGAGCAGGTGAAATTTACTTAAATCCATGTCGCTGAGAAAGTTAGATAAACACGGTTTCTCGGAATAATATATGCATCACAAGGGTCTGTAATTCCTGATTTTTCTGTTATTTTGAGGCATGGCACGGTATTTGGATTTCACATCATCAGAAAAAAGTTTTTCAATAAATTCACAGTCATGAAAACACTAAAAGCTACATTATTTATTTTTTGGATTCTTGCAGGTTCAATTGCTATTGCAGAAACTGCAGCACCTGATAAGCAGGAACCGGAGTGGCCTAAGAAATTAAATAAAGAAGAGGCTGAAATATCTATATACCAGCCCCAGATAAATTCCCTGGACGGAGATTTACTTGATGCCAGAGCAGCTCTTTCCGTTAAAAAGACGGGAGAGAAACTTATTTTTGGGGCCATGTGGTTTACGAGTAAACTTGATACAGACTTTGATACCCGCCTGGTCAGTCTTAATGATGTCAGCATTGAATCTGTTAAATTTCCAGATGCAAGTGAGGAAGATGAAAATGCCCTGATAGGCCTCCTTGAATCGAGGATTCCTGATATGGATCTGACATTTTCTCTGGACCGCTTACTTACCAGTTTGGAGATGACTGAACAATCGGCACAACAATCTGAAAAACTTAACCATGCTGCACCTAAAGTGTATATTGAAAATGAATCGGCAGTACTGGTTTTAATTGATGGGGAACCCATTCTGGAGGATATAGAAAATACCCAGATACAATACCTCGTTAATACGCCATATTTTATACTGTATAATAAGTCCGACGGATTCTTTTACCTGAGAGGAGGGGACTGGTGGTATAGGGCTGGAAGGGTCGAGAATACCTGGAGGAATGTTGATACACCTCCGAGTTCCATACAGGAGATCCAGTCCGCCGATGAGAATTACCAGACAGATGTTGATTCCATTGCACGTACACTGGTATATCCTCCGAAAATTGTACTTAGTAAAGAACCTGCTGAGCTCATCATTACAGATGGAGAACCTGATTTTGCTGCTCTTGAGGGTACTGATCTATTATATGTAAGAAATACTGAGAGTGAGGTCCTGATGGATATAAACAGTCAGGAATACTTTGCATTACTTGCCGGACGCTGGTATAAGTCCGGAACCTTTGATGAGTATGACTGGGTATTTGTTAATCCGGATGATTTACCTGATTATTTTGCAAATATTGATACAGAATCTGAAATGGGTAGTGTACGGTCTGCCGTACCCAATACCCAGGAAGCAAAAGAAGCCATACTTGAGAACCAGATTCCACAGACAGCTGAAATTAACCGTAAATCGGCCACAGTTGAAGTAAATTATGATGGGAATCCTCAATTCGAAAAAATACAAGGTACAGAGATGTCATATGCTACCAACACAGATAAATCTGTTCTTCTTGTCAATAATATGTACTACGCGGTGGATAATGCAGTATGGTTTGTATCTGATCATGCCGACGGACCCTGGGAAGTCTGCGTATCAGTCCCGGATGACATCCAGTCCATTCCTCCCGAATACCCCGTGTACAATGTAAAATATGTATATGTGTATGATTACACCCCGGAAGTTGTATACGTAGGCTACACACCCGGCTATGTTTATTCCTATCCATATCACGGAACCATAGTTTATGGTACAGGACATTATTACAAGCCATGGTATGGAAGCTACTATTACCCAAGGCCTGGAACTTATGGTTATGGTGTACATTATAATCCATATTCCGGATGGGGATTCTCAGTTGGTGTATCTTATGGATGGGTTGGTTATTCTTATCACAGGAGTCCATATTATTATACCAGCTGGTGGGGACCTGCAGGATACCGTTACGGATACAAGCATGGTTACTACCATGGATATAGCCGATCCTATCACAGAGGATATTACCATGGTTACAGCTATGGTGTATATACCAGCAGTCGTTCAGGATACAGGGCAGGCTATGCTTCCGGACATCATCATGCTCATACTCATAATGTCTATAAAAGCAGGAGCAGCGGTGTGGTTCATACCGGAACAAGGCCCACAACCACCTACGGTGCCGGGTCAGCATCGAGTGCATCACGTTCTGCACGATCTTCTTACAGTAAACCGAATACTACAGATAAGAAGAATAATGTTTATACAGATAAGAGCGGTAATGTTTACAGGCAAAAAGGTGATAACTGGCAATCCAGGGAAGACGGATCATGGAAGAAAAGTGAGGCGCCTGACAGAAACAAGTCAGCCACTACGAGTCCAAATACCAGAACAAGACCTGAGTCAAGTTCCTCAACCAGGACAGAGAGTAATACATCAAGCTCAAGAAGCAGTTCATCGACTTCAAGACCCCCGCAGCTCTCAAGCGGACAGGATTTAAACAGGGAGTCACAGGCCAGAAGCCAGGGCAGCCAGAGAAGCTATAACTACCAGCAAAGTAAGCAAGCAAGCAAGAGTTCATCTTCAACTTCCAGGTCAAGCAGCAGCAGTAGTTCACGAAGCTCAGCCAGTCCGTCCCGCTCCACTCAACCAAAAAGTTCAGACGCTAAGAGAAGATAAGTAATTAGTTAATAGAAATATATCAGGAGAACAGGCTCAGTTGATTTTCAACAAGGTCTGTTCTCTTTTTTTTCAGCCTTCTATTTATCCCCCCAGCAGTAATCCCACCGGCAGTCATCCCAACGAACTTAGGAGATTCATGAATTTCCTTGTTGATGTATTTCTGATAATGGGTGTTATCCGGTTTGAATTTCTTTTCCAGTTTGTATAACAGGGGTGCAAGTCCTCTGTGCGCCCGTTGCCTGTCGGGATACTCCAGCTTGGCACGGTCTATAGCCTTTCTGAGAAACTGGTAGGTTTCGTCATATACTTTAGTTCGGACCGGAAATGGATGGCCATCCTTGCCACCCTTAGCAAATGAGAACCTTGCAGGATCATTGAACCTGGATGCAGTGCCATGAATAACCTCGCTAACCAGTGTCAGAGATCTCAGAGTTTTTGGTCCAAGACCCTCCAAGAGCAATAGATCTTCAAATTCACGGAATTTCCTTTCATAGGCAATCGCCAGTACGGAACCAAGTTTTTTGAGATCTACATCTCGATAACTTACATCATGGTGAGTTGGCATTACCATCAACCTGATCTCATCAATCATTTTAACTGGTGATTCATGAGTAATTCCAAGGATACCCTGTCGTGTTTTATCTGCATTTCGATCAGTTAGGTTAAGTATCTCTCCGATATTTTCACCAACTATGGATGTATGCGGTTCTTCCACAAAAGATTTAACTTCAGGAGAATGCCAGTGATAACGGCGGGCCATTCCTGCCGGACCATTCATCCCCTGTTGAACAACTGACCAGTTTCCGGACTTTGAAACTATAAAGGAATGCAGGTATATCTGGAAGCCATCCTG
>JAUUZM010000166.1 GCA_030589965.1 Bacteroides sp. | reverse complement strand
TCCGTTGAATAAAGTGTGGGCCAGTCCCCGCTTGCCTTCCCGTCATTGGTCGCAATGACGTTAGAAACCACATGATACATTACAAATTCCAATAACTGATTTTGTTCCTCTAAGGTGAAATATGCAAAACTCAACTCAGGTATGACACCATGTGCAACGGCAGAATCCATGGCTTCATTCGTCGGGATAAACAAGGTGTTAAAATCGCTGCTGGAAACACTTGTTATTTCTTGCTTCTCTACATCGTATATATATCCGGACATTGATGCGGCGGAATGCTCCAGGTAATCCAGGAATTTTTTAAAATTGGGTTTGCCACCAATATGCCTGCCGATATTGCTAATAGATTGGATGAAAGGAGTACTCAAAGTATAAGTCCAACCATTGCTGACCTGAGTTTTATTTGAGGCGATCACGAATTCAGATTGTTCTGTATTACCAACGGCATATGGAAATCCATAGCTATGCCTGATATATTCCCCTCCATAGGTTTCGATAAGGGCATCCGCCGAAAGGTCATCATGTTCGCCGATTAATACATGAAGGTTTATGAGACGATCGACCGCCAGGCTTGAATTTGATTCCAGGTCCGGATTTTCTACATCCCATGACCCATTTGCACTATTATAACTGATCCCCAGACTGTCGAATCCGGCATTATTAATCAAAAAGACAGTAATTTTGATGTCCGTGTTTTTCACAATAAAGTCCAGGTTGGAGCTCTTCAGGGCCTCATACATTAGTGCATAGTCAGGATCAAGTATAATCGGCCCCAGGGCTGTGTAGAAAGCATCGGTTTCCTGCACCTTATCTGTACCATAAAAAAGTCCATTGCTTCCAAATTCCTTGAACTCAATATTAGTCTCCGGATCAAAGCGGGCAGGTTCTCCAAATTCATTCGCTGAGATATCGAATTTACTTGGCCATACTGTTGAGCGGAAAAGATGTGCATTAATAAACTCGGCAATTAATGACTGTGGCATCTTATCAAGGCTTCCGTAATGTTCCAGGAAAACATTATCCATGAAATCCTTGACCGCCGTATTGTTGGGTGCAAAAAGTGTCCAGCCGTCAATCTGTGTGTCATAGGTTTCTCCTCCTCCATACCTCATGAAATTTTCAACATTAAGACCAAAATTTAATAAGGGATAATATTTAACATAAACATCTTCCCTGATTCCATGCACCAGTTCATACCTGTCCAGGAAGTATTGTGGAGCAAGTACATATTCCGTGATATAGTCATCAATGAGCTTCTTGAATTCGCTGTATCTCTCGTCTGCAGCGAGAATCTCCTCTATATTAGAGAGAGGCATGATTACTTTGTCAGTAGCGTGTACAATTCCATTTTCACAAAGTATATCTGCTTCTTTTACGCTGGCATCGACAACATTAAATCCTGTAAATTCAGATTCCGGGAAGAAATAATTATAATCATATGCGCTTATGTTTTCCTCACTCATATAAGGAGTGGTGAAATAGGGAATGTTCTTATTGTTATTGTTCTCGGCATCGAAGACGGTTGAGGACTCAGCATATAAACCAACTCCGTTCTGATCAATAATTTTCTCCATTTTTCCATCCACCATCTCATCGTAAACCCATTTATAATTGGCAGTGGTACGCCTGAAAGCTTCGTCCAGTATCCAGCCCTGTTCTCTGGTGGACTGGTAATCATCGATTTGTTCCTGGGTAAACAGATTGTATATTAGGGAATAGGCGACAATTCTTCGGGCAGTCAGACTGTCAATTTCGTCAAGGGAGGATAATGATTGCTCCTGCAGAAAAGAGGGGAAAGCATCGTCAGTTGGAGCAAAGACTGTGAAATATCCGGCACTGGAAAGGATCTTTTTATAATTGGCTTTGTCTGCAAGGGCCAGGTAGGAGGAAAAATTACCTTTCGCCTCCAGATTTAGATATATTGCAGGCTCCAGTGATTCCGGTCTGGCATAGTATTCATCAATCTCTTTCCTGCAGGCTGAAAAGAGGCAGCCAAACAATACCAAAGCATATAAAGGAAATTTTACATGTTTTATCATGATGTTGAAGTATGTTTTTGATGGTAATAATTGGTTGACACGGCATCACTGCCAGGGGTAAAACAACCATCCGCAATTATGAATATTGCGCTCATAAGAAGAGTCCAGGTTAGATGAAAGTTAATTAACTGTTAACAAATCTACGACACTGGTATTACAAAGGCAATGGATAATTTGGGCAAGGTTTTGCTCATAATGGGACAACATTTCGATTAATTCAGGAGGTTTTTACTATCCTAATCAGGTTGGAGATAATTTGTTAACGATAAGATTCAGAAAAATCCTTCCAGTATTTCTCAATTTCCAGGGGAACAGCCATCTCTCCTGATTTGATAAATAAACGATGTCTGAAAGTCTGTGTTTCCCCTGATTTCAGGATAAAATTCAGTTCTTTTTCTCCCTTTGTGAAGTCCTTAACTCCAAAGGGATTGGCAGCGAATAGTCCATAGGTTCGTGCATGCCAGTAGGTAGGATAATTCAGGTTTGCAGGATGATCCATAATTACCAGGGAAATGGTATCTGATCCCTTGGCTCCATAAAGATTCATCCATTTAGCACGCTTCCCCCAAACATCTTTACCTTCATCTCCTTCACTGCTGATATAATTTCCATTTACACCTTCATTGTTCAGAGCAGGGACATCGGTAATATTACCGTAATTATCCACAAATTTCTGCGGTCGTTCCGAGGGAAATTTGAGAAATCTGGCCACACGAATAGCAAAAGCGCCTTCTTTTGTGTCCGCAAAACTCACTTCCGGCAACTCAGTGCTCAGAGTTGAAATGCGGTCAATGATCCTGAAATCAGGACCGGCAGAGAATACATAGGTGATTGTTTCTTCCAGGGGAATGCTTCCATCCGGGTTTACCCATTCCTGAGTTACTTCAAGGATGGCTTTTCCCGGAAGGTTTTCGGTTTTGTTAACTTTTTTGATCTTTATTATTCCGTACCTGTCTTTTTTCGAAGCAGGAATCATTTTACTGTTTCCCCAGAAGTCTATCCCGTTCACATTTCCATAATTAAACCAGTATCCCGTATGATGGGGATGGTCAACACTTTCTCCCTCTCTTGGATCAATGGGATAGCCTCTGGTAACGCAAGTACCGTTGGCTGCAATTATCGGAAAAAGAAAAGGCTTCTCGAATGTGTCAGCATACATATATGATGTAAACAATTCCCCGTCAATGCTAATATTAACCCTGCTTTCCTCAACAAGGTTCTCAATTTTTGTTTGTGGGGAGCCGGAATCTTCGTTCTTTTCCTTCTGCCCCGAATTGCAAGCATATGAAAGAATAAGAGCAGTGGCAAGTAGGCTAATTTGAATTGTTTTCATTTTGGCTGGTTTGTTAATTTCTGACGGAATTCCGGTAATAAGATACCTGTTTTCCTGATAATAATTATCTGATCATTAGCTTATTTTTATAGATCTGTCCATTCACCTTAACCGTAGCGATAAAAAGCCCGGTCCGTAGGTCCTGAATGTTCACCCTGTTCTGGTTTTCATTCAGAGCACCTGACATTACGGTTTGCCCATTCATATTATGCAGCTGAAATTGCCCACTGTTAGCATTCTCAGGAAGCTGAACATAGATCATATCTTCAACCGGATTTGGATATATCCATGGCCCGGGTTCATAGTTTTCAGGGCCACTACCCGTTGCATCGTCTTTTTCAACTTCCAGCTGGATATAATCATACATCACCCCGAAACTGTAATTGGTTCTTTTACCTGGTAATTTGACCATTTCCAATTCAAGTTCAAGAATGTTTTCCCCTATGTTAAGAAGGGAGGCATCGAATGTCAGGATCCGCTCCCGGAAGAAACCGTAGATCCCATTGCGATGAATAGAGCTGTCATCTGTGAGATTCTTATACGACACTAAAGGACTACCATTAAGGGTCAGGTGAAGATTTGCTTCCCGGCTGACACCTGCAAGTCCCATGCTTAGAGTAGCATGCCCCGGTATGGTATCATCAACATTAAAACGAATTTTCCATACGGGCTCCTTCCATTCTCCTTCTCCCACATTTGCATCAAGCTTGGGTTTCCATCCTCCATCCTCTATCCACATAGCCATATGCCCATAATTCCAGTCCGTTCGTTCATTGCTTTCACCAATGATAAAATCGACATCCTCTGGAAAGTCATTCAGGTAATTGAACCAGAGTCCCCAGTGATAATGATCATCTCCGTACCTGAATTCAGCAGCGCTGCGGTCAGGTTTTCCTATTTTCCACAAAACCTTCCCGTAACTACGGGATTTCCATGGAAGGTTACCGAGCTGGGTTTCCCCCGTGGAATCAACTTCAATATTGTCTTTTCGATACTCTCCCACAATGCCTGGAGCAAAGGCGTAAAGAGTATATTTTCCCTCGCGTACCGCGGGAACATTAAATGAACCGTCGGAATTGATCCGGCTGCGGTATGTATAGCTATCACCCCCCTGTTGTTGCCAGTCCAGTCCCCTGAACTCATATGGCCTTGCCAGCACCACCCAGCCGGTGTCTATATCGTTGAACTGCCCGGAAACCGAAGCCCTATCGACCGGGTACTCAGGATTGTCCAGCCAGGCATAAGGCCAGGCATCTCGCATCTTTTCACCCTCTTGTTTGGCATCCTGCCAGAGGGAATCGGCATCGGTGGAATGGTTCAGGTAGACGTAGGTCGGGCCGAATACTTTTTCCCATTCCCCGGAAACGTATGATCCTGTGCTTCCGTAATGATTGGAATAAAGCAGGTTCAGGACAATAGGCCCCTTATCAGTTCCATGACAGGTATTATGCTGCTTGGTGGGTCCCCCATTCAAAGATTCATTCCCTCCACGGATCATCCAGAGTCCCTGTGTGCCGTTATGAAGGCCGTAGACAGGGGCCTCGTCGGTGGGAGAGGACCACTGGTATTTGGTACGGAACTCACCTGATTGTAACCAGTTGGTGGCATCCATGACCTGCCCCAGGGCATTATTGATATCATCTACTGATTGTACTGTGCCGGATCGTTCATCATTGAGACAAATATTGATCATGGTATGATCCATCCGCATCGCGTAGCGGATCTGGGTGATGGTGGCATCAGGAGATTCAGCGCTTTTTGTAGCCACTATGTAAAAGTAATACCCGGATTCACCATCTCTCAATACATAATGCAGATCCAGGTCAAATGGGTATCCAGGGGATTTCGGAGGCCGAAAGGATAAATCAAGGGTTGTCTCTGTTTGAAGATGAATATTGAATGCGCAGTTTTCTACGCGCTGGGTTACATGTGGCAAATCCTTATCAGAGCCAAGCAGGGTAAAATATCCTGACTGTCCGGGTGCAAGGAATGATTGTCCGTTGTGCAGGAGTTTAACAACTCTGGCCTTGGCCTTTTCAATGGTCACGGAAACATCCCCATTGCTGATTTCGATATTGCTTCCCAAATCTGAAATGGTGATTTCTGCGTGAGCCAACCTGCTAAAAACTGCGGTGCAAATCAATAATAAAACAAGGACTAATTTTTTCATTTGAAAGTATTATTTAAACATATAATGTTGAACGAATTATGTAAGGAAATATTATTAATCAGTTTAAGAATCAGGGGATAGGTGAAAGTCCTTCCCAGCGCACATTCCACTGCCCGTTGCGGGGGATGCCCGGATTGAGGGTCTTGCAACCATCGTATCCTGCACACATCATGGCGACGGCTGAAAGCAATCCTCCGTTACCCGGCAGGTACAGGCGAAGACGTCCGTCCTGGTAATTATGCCCGTTTTTCAGGTAGCTGTTTGTTTCTGGTTGCATAAACAATGCATCCATGGCTTTTTCCGGTTCTCCCATTCGTACTGCAGTCATAGCGGTAAGCGGGAAATCCCAGCCCCAGGTCTCTTCCCATTCCCAGTTTTCCCAAACAAAATCGAATGTTTTTTCCATGGTTTCAATATCCAGGAGGGGAGTAAGGGGCATTGCTCCATAAGCTCCCAGAACGGCGGGATGATCATGCATATGAGTGCCCTCCCTGTAGGCCATGGGAACAGATTCGGCAGGCACATAAAGGCCTTCACTGGCATAAAGGGGAGAAAGTCCGGCCAGCACCTCTTTCCATTTCGGATCAGGGGTCATACCCAGCCGATGTGACCACTGAATGGCAGTGGAAAGTCCCCAGTACCAATACGCCAATTCAAAGGGAGGATTGATGGTGACCTGGGGATTGAAACACTCCTGGGCAGGGATGAGCGTGGGTCCCAGTTCATACCTTTTCTTTTCAGGATTATACCAGGGATAGGAAGCCATGAAATCTGCCGTGGCAAAAACCAGGTCTTTGTATCTTTTCAGGGTTGCTATGCCTTTATTCTGCCTGTAACACAACTCGGCAAAATATATGAAATGGGGCTGCTGCCATATCAGGAATGATCCTACTGAAGAGGGACTGTCATTCCCATACGGGTCAGTCATTTTTTGCCAGCGGATTCCTTCATATCCCTGGCGCCTGGCTGTATTTCGGGCTTTCTCTGCAGCCGTCTTATACCAGGCCATGTTTTCTTCCATCAGTTCAGGCCGGTTCCAGAGGTAAAAATGGACCATATGCCACCAGGCCATCTCCATGTGAAATTTTCCGTACCAGCTATTGTAGGTAAGACCGGTTTCCTGGGGAGGCTGGGAACCGGCACACTGTACCCGGGTAAGGTATTGCGAGAGAACGATCCTGCGCTCCAGCTCATGGGCCCTTGGATCCTTACTTCCGGTAAAATCAACTGCCCCTCCACTCATCCAGAAATCAGTCCAGCTCCTGTTGGAAAACGAACGAGTGGAGTCAACTGAGGGGAGGGGAAGCATTGGTAAAGTTGGACTAAACTGAACGCTTACACTGAATTGGTCAGAGGTGCTTGCTAACTCAAAACTATGAGTCCCGCTGGCAGCAATCTGAAGCTCCCCATCCCAGTCCAGCCTGGTAAAATAAACAGTACTGTCCAGGGTTCTTTTAATCAGGGCATTCTGGGTCTCTGCGATCCTGAGCTGGCTGTAATGAAGTTCAGGATTATCCCAATCGCAAGCCATATCTGAATGTTGACCGCTTGGATAAGGAAAGTTCAGCTTGATTTTCATCCGGCCGGTAGAAATGAGCCTGGATTTGGCCCGGAATGAAATCACATCCAGTACAGGATGGCTAACTGTTATTACTTCCACCAGCTCATCCATTACCTTGAAACTACTTCTTATCTCCCCTTTCCAGAGATCCAGCTCCTGGCTGATTTCACT
>JAUUZM010000093.1 GCA_030589965.1 Bacteroides sp. | reverse complement strand
CATTAAAATAAATCCTGGAATTTGTTCTGATTTGGGTACGTATCACCTGCCGCACTTCTGAAGGAAACTGGTTACTATTAACCGGGATCACCTTGTCAAATCCACCTATAACGGCAGTGAATTCATAACTCGTGATCTGGTAGCTGACTCCGCCAAATTTAAACCATTCCGGCATCTCAGCTTTCATTCCGATTTCAGCGAGTATATCTGACCTGCTTATGTTTCCTGTTCTCTTTCCGGCTATTGTTGGGTAAGGATCCGGGACTTTCTCAACCCGGAAGTTTTTCGCTCCCATGGATTTGGATTTTCCGTCTACCATGACAGATACCGAAACGCGCGCTGTGCCTTCCCTTGTGGGCACAACTGTATAGCGGGTTCCCCTTCCGGTCATTCTGCCATTGTTAATACTGGCCTTGATACTGTTGGCCGGGTAGCCGGGAACAGATATTTCAACAGGATTGTCAACTGCAAGGTAAAATACGAGCATTTCAGTGGGTGAAACCACCAGGGCTGGTTCTGCTACCATATAAGCGGAATTGAATGGTTTATTAGTAAAGGAACCATCCATTCTCTTAAGACTGATGATACCTCCCCACTTCTTTTCCCCAAGGGAGCTTGATTTTACTTTATAGACACCTTTTCCTCCGGAGACAGGGATTGTGTCATAATCGGTTCCTAGATTACCAACCATTGAATATTCAACCGTTCCGTCATCAGCCACGATTGAATCATAAGCCCCAATATATACAATAGGTTCCTGAGTGGTATCAAAAGCAGCCATAAATACACTGGCTTCAAAATCATTACCTCGTATTATATGGTTGGATTTTGGAATAATAACCGGTTCGATCAGGTTGAATTTGAATGAGCCGGCATCGATTTGTGAGTACAAATAGTTTAGGGTCTCAGATTCAGCATTTCGCACATCACTCTGCATTTTTGACATAAGTGTTACAACTGCTATAAGAGGAAGGTGTGCAAAATGAGTTTCCTGCCATGAATGCATTTCTCCATCAGCTGCCTTATGATCATGTGTATTAAGGCTGGATTCAATGGATAAGCGTATCGCTTCATTTTCTTCAGAAACCAGTGAAAGCAGGTAGTCTCGAAGCTCCTCAATAGCTACCTTCAAATCATTTGCTTTTCCACCACCGTCACTGCCGATCATTATTTCAGCAGGTTTATCCTGGTTGTCGTTTGCCAGTATAAGGTTACTGATAATTTCGTCTCCATTAATTGCTTCCGCTTCTTCACCGTCCCCGGATTTGATAATTTCAATTTTAAGTTCCTGGATATAATCATGCAGTTCGTCGGTTTTTCTCTTTACTTCAAGAGCTTTATTCTGCCACGGTCCTGCTTTCACCGGATTTTCTGCAGCAGCCCGATCAAATTCCTGGTAATATACATCGTTCTTTTGGGCAAAATTCTCGGTGGTTTTGGTCAAACCTTCATCCACAAGTACAAAAGCATCGAGCACATCTTTGGATACGTTGAGTGCCAACATGGCCATCAGCACCAAATACATCATACCGATCATCTTTTGTCTCGGGGTTTCTTTTCCGTGTGCCATAGCTTATAGTTTCGGTTTTGAACGAATAAAGTGGTTTATTTTACATTCATTGCAGTAAGCATATTGCCATAAACAGTATTAAGATCGGCAATGTTTTTACTAAGCTTTGACATTTGTTCTTTATATTTCTCAGTTTCTTCAACTGAAGATTTCAGGTTTTTCATCATGTCTTCGATTCCCTTGTAAACCTGGTCTGCTCCCTTCATATGTTCATTGGTGCCTCGAAGTTGAGAGGTATAAGCCTCATTTAAAGCTTGAAGGTTTTTATTCATGGTTTCAAGCTGAGCACCAAATGCTTCATTATTGCTGGTAATGCTCTTGGCTTTGGCAGCGGCTTCAGAATAACTTGCAGCTACTTCTCCTCCACTGCTGGCAATTTTTTCTGCAGCCTTATTATAGGAGTCAGTAAGGGTGCTGGCAGCAGAAGCAAGTTTGCTGGTTGACTCACTGTAATTTTCTGTAAGTCCACCAACCCCTTCAGCAGCCTTTTGAACATTTTCAGCATATTTACGCGTAGCGACAGATGCATCGGATATATCCGCCAGGTTGCCTGCTGTGGCCGACAAATTATTTAAACCCGCACCAAGTTTTTGGATCGTTTCGGGTTTAATTTCAGCCTGGTTAAACAGATCGTCAAATCTTTCAAGGGTTACTCCACGACCTGCAAGGGCTTCATCCCTGTATTCATCTAATTCGTCTGGATCAGTCATGCCTGCCAATTCCGGATACACAAGTGTCCAGTCAAGTTCCTCATGCAGAGGTTCAAAGGCGGAGAAGAAGAAAATAACAGCTTCCACTGCCAGTCCAAGTGATATCGCTAATCCACCGCCCGGGATATGCTGGATTTTAAACAGGGCTCCGATAATAACGACAGATGCCCCTATACCGTATAGCTTGGACATGAAATTTTTCCAGCCGGCACTCTGAGTCAGTTCTGATACATTCATAGTTAGGATTATTTAAGTGATTTTCATTTTTACTTGTTTCCCATGTAGGGCCTGATACATCTGAATCCGATAAAGGAACTTGATGTATCCTGATATTCATATGACCTGGTACTAACCTGCAGGTAATATGCAACATCTTTCCAGGAACCTCCGCGAACAACCTTCCTTTTCATAACATGGTTATCTTTTTCAGTTGCCTGATATTTATAGTCAGGATTAAGGTCATGCTGGAAAAAATATGCCGACTCATCGTAGGCGTTTACACACCATTCTGCAACATTACCAGCCATATCATAAAGATTTAGTTCATTAGGTTCATAACTACCAACAGAAGTAGTGGTAATCCCACCGTCAACTGCATAATTTCCTCTGAGTGGTTTGAAGTTAGCCAGGAAACATCCTTCCCTGTTCCGGGTGTAAATACCTCCCCAGGGATACATTGAATTCTCCAGCCCCCCCCTGGCAGCAAATTCCCATTCAGATTCGAGTGGTAGCCTGTAGTCCTGCACATAGTAATCGCCCTGGCTGACAAGCATATTATTAAGCAACTGCGTTCTCCAGGTACAAAAAGCATTGGCCTGTTTCCAGGAAATACCAACAACAGGATAATTATCAAAAGAAGGATGCCAGAAATACATTTTTGCAGCCGGCTCGTTGTATGAATAGGTGAAGTCCCGTACCCAGCAGAGAGTATCAGGATAGACATTTACCACATCTTTAAGAATGAAGGAACCACGGTTTTCAATGGCCTGCTCATTTCCTTCGGGATCAATAATTGAACCGTTATATTCTCCCGGATCCTGATCCAGATCGCCGATATCATCAAGGTAGTAATTCTGGAACCTGTTCTGGTTTTTTGCTGCTTGCTGCAGATCGATCCAGAAATACCTGTAATTCAGTTTGTGAATATTGAATTCCTTCCTACCAAAGAATCGTTCTTCCACACCATAGTAGAGGTTGTCAAATGCCTGTCTGACATCTTCATTTTCATATAAACGCTTGTCCTCCATGTCGGTTTCCCAATTTAGCCTGTAGGCACGTCCGTAAATATCTTCATCCAGGTCAGAGCCATATCCATCGACAATTTTCCTGAAATCTTCCTCAAGAATTTCTCCAAGTAATTCCCTCTTAAGTGAATCCTTCACCCAGTTTACGAACTGCCTGTATTCATTATTGGTTATTTCTGTCTGATCCATCCAGAATGCTTCAACGGTAACCGTTTTAGTAAAGTGGTTCTGGGCAAAAGGAACATCCTGGTCTGCAGGTCCAACATTATATGATCCTTGTGGGACAAACTCCATACCGAAGGGCACCGGTTCGAAATACTTTTTCCGATTTGGCACTCCGGTAAGTTCTCCAGTATATATATTCCCGCAACTGCTGAAGATCCCTATTAAAACACCAAATGCAATTAACTTTTTCATAGCTTTCCGGGTATTTTGTCTTGTATAATTTCGTGCAACTTGTTGATAATTCTGACTTTCAAAGCCTAAAATAAGAAAAAAAACATTAATTCATTTCACATCCATTACAAAAATCGTATACTCTTGTATTTTTGTGGGGACTTATCCATACTAAGACTGAAACAATATCCCAAACTAAATTCATGAGAACCATCACTGTAATTTCCTATCTCGGATAAGGTAAAATCATATGAGTACCCAACCCTGAGTCCATTGAACAATTCAAATCCAATAATCCCTATCAAAGCATCACCGGCTCTATAGGAAACGCCTCCCCAAAACTTTTTATTGTACCGGACAAGGGCAGTAATATCAAATGAATTCGTACGTGCATCGGTCCTGAAAACTGCAGAAGGCAGTATTTCGAAAAGGGGATTTGAGAGCTGAAAGCGGTATCCTGCAATGGCATAATAATGTCTTGCCAGGTATGGATTTGCTGTTTCGAATTTTATTTGTGGTTGATTCAGGTGTTTTGAAGATATTCCAAAATACAGGTTGTCAGTGTTGTAATAGAGACCAAAGGCCATATCAAAAGCAATCTGGCTCTCTGATTCCTGAGGTATGGAAGGATCTTGTCCTGGTTGTTGAAAATCTGGTCCATCGGGAATATACCAGGTTGCAGACATTGCCTGGTTGTAAAGTCCAAGGTCAACACCTATACCAAGAGTACCTGATCCCAGTGATAAGCGGTATGCATATGTGGCTGCGAGTCCAAGATTATTATTAAAGGCAAGGTTGTCACTAATAATTGATAATCCCACCCCAGAGTTTATTCCAAAAGGACTGACAGGTGCACTGGCACTGAAATATGAGAAAGAAGGGTTCCCTTCAAATCCCACCCATTGCTGCTTGTTTGCTCCGTTCAGACAGATCATATCATTACTGCCAGCATATCCGGGGTTTAGGGCCCCGATACTGAACATGTACTGACTGAATGATGGATCCTGCTGGGAATACGCAACCATGCTTATTACACTTAACATTATTATTCCAAATGCTCGTCCCATATCTGTCTGAAAACAAGAGCGTTACAACGTTTTTTTAGGCCCTTTGAGAATAGGTAAAGTAAGTAAAAATATTGCTTTCAACCAAGGATTATTAACAAATAACTGTTAATAACCTGGGGACATTAATATGCTTTTATACCCCATTTCCTTAATAAGGTTACGCATAAGGGAAAGAAATATTGTACCTGGAAGTATTAATTTAGCTTTTGAAAAGCATTCAGCCACCGGTCCGGAATCTCCTGGTTACAGGCTTTCTGGTAGTCATCAATGGAACAGGAAATAAATACATGCCTGGTTTTAGTCTGATGGATAACCGGGACTTCGAACCACCAGCGGTCAGTTTCAAGGCTTTTGTAGAAAATAATATCGTGATCTGTCTCGCTGAGACTTACAATGAACTTCTTAAAGGCATCTGGTGAGGAAAGCGGGTGTTCATCCCTGCGTTGTGATACGCCATCCATAAAATACCATAAGGCTTGAGCAGATAACTGTGCAGTCTGGTTATTCAGGTCAGCTTCAGGGAGCAGGTTATACAATCCAAAACATTTCATAGTTGGACTTGTTCCACCGTAGCGGCTGATCTGGCATACCTCCTCCCCGGTAAACCCATTGGGGGAAGGATGTGAGCATCCGGGAGCATCTGATTGACGTACCGAGCTAATATCCAGACTTATGAATCCCGTATCCCGAAGAATTGGTTCAACTGATGGCATATCCTGCCTGATATCACCAACTCTTAATGTCTGATAGAAGTTATCCTTTAAAAAATCTATATCACCCTGGTCCACAAAATAGGTCTGATGTCCCAGGTTAGTATATGAAAACAGGAGTTCTTTTTTGCGTGATAAAATAGGAATCAGGTAAGATTCCGGTTTAATCTGGTTGTCAATGATCCCCATATCCAGCCTCGAGTCAATGGTAGCAAAGCTGAATTTCCGCTCGAGTTTTTCAAATGCAAGGTACATACCATAAGTAAGGTCCTGGCTTCCTCCAAGAATAATCACTGTGATTTTTTTTTCAATCAGTTCCAGGAGCATATCACGAAGAGCAAAATATGTGTCCTGAACAGAGTTTCCGCATTTAAGATTTCCCAGATCGATGATCTTAAGTGCAGGATTCAGGCGGTATAGCTGGTATAGCTGATTACGTACCAGGTCCGGCGAAGCTGCAGAACCCTGGACAATTGCATTCCGGTCCTCCGGAACACCGATTATTGCCAGGTTATATGGGTCAAGATCCTTTACCGGATTATCAGGTGTATGAATAGTGATGTTTCTGCAAAAGAGGGCCTTATCTGAAAGATGAAAATTGGCGGGTTTTTCAAGTGAAACGGGATCACAATAATCTTGAATGTTCATGCAGCTTTCGGCTTATTTCTTATTCTTCTTGGTTTTTCTGGCTTCTTCTATTATTTCAAGGCAATCCTCATATCCCAATTCCTCTGCTTTCCTGCCTTTTGGAATCCTGAAATTTTCCTTCTCAAGTTTTATATAAGGTCCCCATCGCCCATTAAGAATTTGTAAGGCAGAGTTTTCTTTGAACGAACTGACAACTTTATTTTTATCCTGTTCCCGCTTGGCATTAATTACCTCAATGGATCTTTCACTTTCAATAGTAAAGGGATCATCTGATTTTGCCAGGGAATAGAATTTACTGGCATGCCTGACATAGGGTCCGAACTTTCCAATCCCGATATGCATTTCTTCTCCTTCAAATTCACCTACTATGCGTGGAAGCTTGAATAATGAAAGTGCTTCTTCAAGGCTAATGGTTTTGATGCTCTGTTGTTTTAAAAGGCTCGCAAATTTGGGCTTTTCTTCCTCACTGGCTTCGCCGATTTGTACCATAGGACCAAACCTCCCGATTTTAACACTTATCTGCCTTCCGGAAACAGGATCGGTTCCAAGGATCCTCTCACCCTTGGGGCGTTGACTGGTCTCTGTGGTTTCTGCAACCTGTTTATGAAAATCCGGCCAGAACTTGCCTATCATACTGGTCCAATCCATATTCCCCTCAGCAATCTTATCAAATTCTTTCTCAATATTGGCTGTGAAATTATAATCGAGAATATTGCTGAAATATTGCACCAGGAAATCATTTACAAGAGTCCCGATATCTGTGGGGAATAATTTTGCTTTCTCCTGTCCGAAATTCTCTTTGCGTGTTTCCTGTTTGATCTCGTTACCAATCAGGCTGCATAGACAAAAGCTACGCTCAGACCCCGGGCGGTTTTCCTTAATCACATATCCGCGGTTCTGTATGGTAGATATAGTGGGGGCGAAAGTGGAAGGACGGCCGATGCCCAGTTCTTCCAGCTTTTTCACAAGACTGGCTTCCGCATATCTAATAGGGGCTTTGCTAAATCTTTCAGTGGCATCCATCTGTACAAGGTTCAGCGGATCATTTTGCTTCATTGGAGGTAGTAATCCTGCCGGTCTCTCATCCGTTTCCTCGTCAGAAGACTCCATATAAACTTTCAGAAATCCATCAAACCGGATTACCTCACCGCTGGCAGTAAAATGTTCATCAAGTGTGGATATACCAATGCGGGCAGTGGTCTTTTCAAGTTGTGCTTCACTCATCTGGGAAGCAATGGTTCTTTTCCATATCAGGTCATACAATCGTTGCTCCTGACGGTTTCCGTCAATGCTCCTGTTCTGCATATAAGTCGGACGGATGGCCTCATGTGCTTCCTGCGCGCCCTTGCTTTTTGTACTAAAATTCCTGGGTTTCGAATATTCTTCGCCAAATTCTCCGCTGATAGCTTCCTTGGCAGCTGCAAGTGCAGATTTTGCCAGGTTCACAGAATCCGTCCTCATATAGGTAATCTTTCCACTTTCATACAGACGCTGGGCCACACTCATGGTCTGAGCTACAGAGAAACTTAGTTTCCGGCTGGCTTCCTGCTGAAGGGTGGATGTCGTGAAAGGAGGCGCAGGTGATTTTTTTGAAGGTTTCTTAGTAACATCAAGTACTTTAAAATCGGCGCCATTACAAGCCGTTAGAAAGGCCATTGCTTTTTCTTTGTCCTTTAGTCTTGAAGGCAGCTCAGCCGAAAGTGAATAGGATTTTCCTGATTCATCGCTGAGTTCAAATTTGGCAGCGATTCGATAGAATGTTGTCGATGCAAATTTTTCTATTTCATTTTCCCGCTCGACAATCAAACGTACGGCAACACTTTGAACCCTGCCGGCAGACAGTGCTGGTTTAACTTTTTTCCACAGAAGTGGAGAAAGTTCAAAACCTACAAGACGATCCAGAACCCTCCTTGCCTGTTGGGCATTTACCACGTCTTGATTTATCTCCCTTGGATTTTCAATAGCCTCAGCAATGGCCGTTTTGGTAATCTCATGAAAAACAATCCTTCTGGTTTTCTCAGGTGCCAGATTTAAAACCTCCGAAAGGTGCCATGCAATAGCCTCTCCTTCGCGGTCCTCATCAGAAGCGAGCCATATGACCGAAGCTGCTTCGGCGGACTTCTTCAAATCGGCAACCACCTTTTTCTTATCATCCGGAACAATGTATTCGGGTGTATAATTATTATTTAAATCTATTCCATAATTATCTTTTGCAAGATCCCGTATATGTCCAAAACTTGATTTTACGGTGAAACCCTTTCCCAGGAAATTACTTATGGTCTTTGCCTTCGCAGGTGACTCTACAATTACTAAATTCTCTTTCATCTCTACAAGCCCTCCATTTTTGTTAAAACACCACAAAGTAAAATAAAACGAGAGCACACTTCAAAATTTTAATTCAAATTATTAGTATTTTAGCCGCAAATTATTGCCTGTATGTCAAACACTCCTAGGCTTTGGAAGCGATACCTGGTCATTTTATGGGGAATCTATTCCATACCCTTTATCTTGCTGATACTGCTGTTTTTCCTTCTGGGGAAAGGAAAACTGGGGTATGTTCCCTCTTTTGAAGACCTTGAAAATCCGGAAAATAACCTGGCCTCGGAGGTATTTTCGGCTGATTCAGTTTTACTTGGACCTTTTTTTCTGGAAAATCGTTCCTATGTCGGTTTTGATGATCTTTCTCCATTTATTGTAAATGCTCTTATTGCCACTGAAGATATTCGTTTCCACAAGCATTCCGGGGTCGACGCAAGAGGAACCGGCCGGATGCTGGTAAAATCCGTTATCCTGCAACAGGATGCCGGGGGGGGAAGTACCATTACCCAGCAGCTTGCTAAAAATCTTTATCCCCGTGACACGACTTATTATAGTTGGAAAATCAGGCGTTATCTGAAACTGGGTGTTTCTAAATTCAAGGAGTGGAATACATCAGTCAAGCTGGAAAGGAACTACACCAAGAACGAGATCCTCGTTATGTACCTGAATACCGTTACTTTCGGACATAACACATTTGGTATTAAAACTGCCTGCGATGTATTTTTTGATACTTCCCCTGACTCCATATCGGTGGAACAGGCCGCTGTTTTAGTTGGACTTCTGAAAGCACCTACCCGGTATTCACCTGTGAGAAATCCTGAAAGGTCAATGTTCCGACGAAACATAGTTCTCAGCCAGATGCTGAAATATGAATTCATCAGCGAAGAAATATTCGACTCTCTATCTGTAATCCCAATTAGACTCAACTATCGGGTTCAGGATCATAACGTGGGGTTGGCCACCTATCTGAGGCAGCACCTGGCCAAAATCATGAGTAAGAACAAACCCCAGAGAAGAGAGTATTTCATGTTTAGTGATTTTCTGAAAGACTCCAT